>JADLGX010000572.1 GCA_020849095.1 Candidatus Eiseniibacteriota bacterium | reverse complement strand
GCGACTTCCTGCTGATGAGCCGGTTCTTCCGGCCGCTGCTCGACCGGTTCGCGCGCGTGGTCGTGCAGACGCCGCCGCCGCTCGAGCGGCTCATGCGCGAGTGCGAGCCCGGGCTCGAGATCGTCACGAAACTCGAGGACGCGCACTGGGACGTGTGGGCGCCGATCATGAGCCTGCCGCTGCTGCTGGGCGTTCGCGACGTGCTCGGAGTGCCGACCGAACCGTGGCTCCTTCCCGCCGCGCCCGCCGCGCCGCCGTCCGCGCGTCCGCGCGTCGGCATCAACTGGGCGGGCAATCCCTCGTACGCCTACGACGCGGTGCGTTCCACGTCGCTCGAGACGTTCGCGATGCTGCTCGAGATCGGCGACGTCGAGTGGGTCTCGCTGCACCGCGGCACGCGCGAGCACGAGGCGGAGGCGTTCCACCTGCCCCAGCCGCTGCTCGGGGCCGAGGACTTTCTCGACACCGCTCGCGTCATTGCCGGACTCGACCTGGTCGTCTCGACCGAAACGGCGATCCCGAATCTCTCGGCCGCCATGGGCGTGCCCACGTGCGTGCTCACGACGATGGACACCGACTGGCGCTGGGGCGCCTGGTACTCGGGCGTCACCGTCTGCGCCCAGCAGACGAGCGGAAACTGGTTCGGTCCCGTCGCCGGCGTGGCGGAAGTCCTCCGGGAACTGGTCGCGGCTCGTCAGGCGGCGCAGGCCGCCTGACGCGGCCGTCGCTCAGCCGCCCCGGCGCGCGACGAGCAGGATCGACGTGCTGGAGTGGCCGTTGATCGCCAGGTTCAGGTGGTACTCGCCCGTGTACGGGTAGGGATCGACGTAGAGGTCGGCCGGATGGTCGCCCGGTTCGAGCTCGAACGGCCACAGCTCGTCGCCTTGCGCGGCGAGCAGGCGCGCGAGCCGTTCGAGATCGCGGCGGCGGAAGAGCACCAGGTTGTGCGACTCCACGGTCGTGTCGTTGCTCGCGAAGTTGAACTCCGTCGTGTGCGCGGCGATGCCGCCGGGCCGCAGGCACTGCATCTGCTGCAGGAAGAAGTCGAGTCCCGCCTGGATGCCGCCGACGTGCTCGAACGAGCCCGCCGACCAGGTGAAGTCGAACTCGCCGTTGCGCAGCGGCTCCGCGATCTCGCGCATGTCCACGGCCTCGAAGCTCACGAGCTCGCGCAGCCGGCGCTCGTCGCAGATGCCCGCGTGCGGCAGGTCCGCGAACCCGCCGGAGTGCTGGCCGCTCGCGGTCCAGTCCACGGCGTCCTCGACGGCCTGGTCGGTGGCGAGCACCCGGCAGCCGCGATTGGCGAGCCAAGCGGGAATCGGCTCGCGGCCGCAGCCGAAGCCGATCGCGGATCCGCCGGAACCGATGGTCTCGGCGTAGACCTGCTGGATGACCCCGAACTCCCAGAGTTTGCGGTGCAGGCGCAGCGGCTCGTGGATCTCGCGGATGCGCTCCGGGAGCCAGGCTCCCGAGAAATCCGCGGCGCGCACGCGCGTGCAGCCGGTGATGTGACGATCTTCCATGAGCGTCCTCGATGGGCGTGGGCGTGAGAGGGGTTCGCGGACAGCAAACACGGCCACCGCGGCGCAGGCAAGCGGATTCTGCCCCGTGCGCGCGCCACCGCGGGCCACACCGGGGTGGAGAGCGCGGCGCCTGGTGCCGAAAACCACGGTGACCCGCGCGCGGTCCAGGGAGGGGCCCGGTGCACCGCTCGCGTCGATGGACGAGGGGATGCCGCCATGCACGAGAGACTTCCGCATGCCCGCGCGCAGTTCGAGCGCGGCGATCACGCCGCCGCCGAACGCGAGGCGCGCGCCGTGCTCCGCGACCAGGAGGGGAACCCCGCCGCGCTCGACCTGCTCGGCCGCATTCACATCGAGCGGCGCGAGTACGCCGAGGCCCAGGAAGTGCTGCTGCACGCCAGCCATCCGATGCACCCGTTCCCCGACGCCCTCGCGAGGCTGGCAACCGTCTGCAACCGCACCGGTCGGCACGAGGCCGCGATCAAGGTGGCCGACCTCGCGCTGGTCGCGGAACCCGGTCATGCCGACGCGCTGATCGAGTCCGGCATCGCGATGCGCGCGCTGGGCCAGTTCGCGCACGCGAAGGACGCGCTCGTCCAGGCCCGCGAACATCCGCGCGCCGCGCTGGCGCTCGCCGAAACGCATCTTCGCGAAGGCGACCTCGAGCGCGGCCTGCCCCTGTTCGAGAAGCGCCGCGTGTTCCGTCCCGTGGGCGCGGGACTCCCGGCCCCGGAGTGGCACGGCGAACCCCAGCCCGCGAGCCGGCTGCTCGTGCTGCCGGAGAGCGGACTGTCGGACTTCCTGCTCATGAGCCGGTTCCTGCCGATACTCGCGGACCGTTTCGCGCGCGTCGTCGTGCTCGCCCCCGGCCCCCTCGCGCGGCTGGTGCAGGCGCTCGACCCGAGGCTCGAAGTGGTGCGCTCCCTTCCCGACGCGCGCTACGACCTGTGGACCTGCACCGGAAGCCTGCCACTGCGCCTCGGCGTGCGGCGCCTGCAGGACCTGCCCACGTCGCCGTGGATCCGCGCGGAGGCGGAGGACGTCCCGGCGCGCGACGGCCGCGTGCGCATCGGCATCAACTGGGCGGGCGACCCTGCGCATCCGCTCGACGCGGTGCGCTCGGCACCCCTGAAATCGTTCGCGCCGCTTCTCGACGTTCGCGAGATCGAGTGGGTGTCGCTGCATCGCGGCGCGCGCGCGGACGAGGCGAAGGGTTTCGGCATCGCCCGGCCGCTCGAGCAGGCGGCGGATTTCCTCGACACGGCGCGCGTCGTGGCGGGGCTCGACTTCGTGGTCTCCACCGACTCGGCGGTCGCGCACCTCGCCGCCGCGATGGGCGTGAAAACCTGCGTGATGAGCGCGCAGGACGCGCGCTGGTGCTGGCCGCACTGGTACGCGGACGTCACGCTGTGCCCGCAGCGCGAGGCGGCCAACTGGAACGGGCCGATGAGCGACGTGGCGGGCGCACTGCTGGCGGAGCCGGCGGCGGCCTGAGCGGCCGGCGGCGAACACCGGGAACGAATCGGGCGGCCCCCGCAAGGTGGCCGCCCGCGCGTTTCGTGCTCTCGTGCGGCTCAGGCGGCCGGCGGCAGCACCTTGGCGGGCACCGCGGCGCGCACGCCGCCGAACGGCACGGCGAACGTCTCCTCGCCCCGCGTCCCGCCCCACTTCGCCTCGTAGTAGGCCTGGTTGCGCTTGAAGCGCTGCCAGAACATCTCGGTCGCGGCCGGGTCGAGCGCCTTCATGGACTGGCTGTGCTCGTGCTCGAACCGCGCCTCGGCCACCTCGACCGGCGTGTAGCCGAGCAGGCGGAGCCGGTATCCCATGCAGACGTCTTCCCAGTAGATCGGCCAGAAGACGGGGTCGAACGGGCCGGCCTCGAGGAAGGCCTGCTTCTTCAGCAGGAAGAACGAGAACTGGTCCTTGAAGCCGAAGAACAGTGCCTCGGTGGAACGCTCGGCGGCCGTCGCCATGGCGCGCAGCGTTCCGGGCTCCAGGATGACGTCGTCGTTCCCGATCACGACGTAGTCGTCGTAGAGAGCGAGGAACAGGTTCCAGGTGGCCCCCAGCCCGATGTTGCAGGGCATGGTGAGCACGGTGACGCCCTCGAGTCCCTCGAGCAGGCCGGCGGCGTAGTGCTCGCGGCTCAGGTCCACCACGGTGACGGCGGCGAGCTCGATGTCGCTGGCGAGCGCCGACTCGACCGCGCGGCGCAGCATGTGCGGCTGGTTGTAGGTCGGAAGGCAGTAGTGGACTTTCACGCGGCCCTCATGAACGACGCGTACGCGTCCCAGTTGCCCATGTCGCGGTAGTCGAGAATCGGGAACGTGTCGTAGCCGAACACCTGCATCGCGTGCTCGAAGGCGCGGTCGTAGTGGTCGTACTCGCCGTGAGCCGCCTGGTGGTCCCGCCAGAACGCCGCCACGTCCGCGCTCCAGAAGACGCAGCCCCACGCCTGCCACGAGCCGGTCAGGCCGTCGGGCTTGGTCAGGATGCGGCCGTCGTGGATCAGGCTGAAGCGGTAGGGCTCGTCGGTCTCGAACGTGCCGAACGCCAGGTCGGCTCCCGGGGGAATGCGCCCCGGACAGGACCACGACGTGTCGGGCAGCACGAGGAAGCTCGCTTCGTCCACCGGGATCTCGCGGCGCAGCGCGCTCCACAGGTTCTCGTCGTTTTCCGAGCGCACGGACAGCTCGACCTCGAACTCGGCCGCATGGCGCGCGAGGAACCGCTCGTGCGTCGGGCGCTTGTCCTGGTTCGAGATGACCAGCGCGCGCTCGGCGCCCAGCGCGTGCCCGCGCCGGATCGCGGCGCTGAGCAGGAAGTCGCGCGGACCGATGGGCAGCAGTTCCTTGTAGATCCCGTCGAAGCGTTCGGCCCGGCCGCCGGCCGGCAGAATCGTCAGCATGCTCTCTCCCCCGTGTCGTGCTCGCGTGCCGGACCGGCCGGACGCATCAGGCGGCCGCGCGGGCCGTTTCCATGGTGGTGTTCCTCGCTGCTCGAACGGCCTCGATGCGCTCGCGGTACACCTCGCCGACCGCGGCTTCGCCGTACACGCGCTCGATCAGCTCGCGCGCCCGCTCCACCTTCGCCTCACGTCCCCGGCCCTCGAACACCTCCCGCATGCGCTCGGCGGCATGCTCGACGTCCGGCTCCGCCCACTCCTGCCCCGGCTCGTCGTACACGAAGTCGGCCGCCGACACGGGCACGAGCCGGTGACGGACCGGGTAGGCCGTCTCCTCGGTCGTGAAGTCCTCGTTGCCCGAGTAGCCCGTCGCGATGACCGGCACGCGCAGCTTCATGGCCTCGGCCATGCCGTAACCGAAGCCCTCCGAACGGTGCAGGGCGACGTAGCAGTCGGCCGAGGCGATGAGCCCGTGCACTTCGCGGCTCGAGAAGCTCTCGTTGACCAGCACGATGCGGCGGTCGGACCGCGCGGCGCCGCGCAACTCGGCGAACAGCTTTTCGTCGGCCGGCGTGAGCCATTCCGTGTTCTGCAGCTTGAGCACCAGCTGCACGTCGTCGCGCCCGGGGAACGCCAGGCGAAACGCGCGCACCGCCGCGAGCGGGTTCTTGCGCGTCAGGCGCGAGGCGCCGTCGAACGTGTACAGGAACGTGAACGCCCGGTCGGGCAGCCCGAAGTAGCGCAGCGACGCCCACGACAGGTCGCCCATCTCGGCGACGGGCACGCGGGCCACGAACACCGGCTTGTCCGTCACCGCCTGGAAGATCCGGCGGCAGTACTCGGTGGACACCCAGATCTCGTCCACCAGTCCGGCGCCGAGCCGGTGCGCGAGCGTCGCCCGCGACGTCTCCCAGTAGAAGTGCCCGATGTTGTAGCGGCCCTCGAACTGCTCGAGCCCGAAGCGCGAGAGGTTCTCGATGATCACGTCGGGATTGAAGTGCAGGATGTTGATGTCGCCGCGCGCGCGAG
>JADLGX010000571.1 GCA_020849095.1 Candidatus Eiseniibacteriota bacterium | reverse complement strand
ATGTTCGTGTCAAGCGAGAAGTTCGTCGAGGCGCACGGCGGCCGCATCGGCGACGTGAGCATCTACGGCCAGGAGTCGAACCACACGACCTGGCGCCTCGCCAAGCTCAACCTCGCCATCCGCGGCATCGACGCCAACATCGCGTGGAACGAGGCCGGGTCGTTCCACCAGGACGCGCACAAGGACCTCAAGGCCAACTACGTCATCGCCAACCCGCCGTTCAACGACAGCGACTGGGGTGGCGAACGCCTGCGCGACGACGTGCGGTGGAAGTACGGCGTGCCCCCGGCCGGCAACGCGAACTTCGCCTGGGTGCAGCACTTCCTCCACCACCTGTCGCCTACCGGCATCGCCGGCTTCGTGCTCGCCAACGGCAGCATGAGCTCGCAGCAGTCCGGCGAGGGCGAGATCCGCAAGGCGATGGTCGAGGCCGACCTCGTAGATTGCATGGTGGCGCTGCCCGGGCCGCTCTTCTACTCAACGCAGATCCCGGTGTGCCTGTGGTTCCTGGCCCGCGACAAGAAGAACGGGCTCGGCGGCCGGGGCAAGAAGATGCGCAACCGGTCGGGCGAGACGCTGTTCATCGACGCACGCAAGCTGGGGTCGATGGTCGACCGCGTGCATCGGGAGCTGACGGAGGACGACATCCACAGCATCACCGAGACATACCACGTGTGGCGCGGCGACGCCGACGGCGACTACGAGGACGTCGCCGGGTTCTGCAAGAGCGTCAAGACCGAGGAGATCCGGTCGCACCAGCACGTGCTGACGCCTGGCAGGTACGTCGGTGCCGAGGAGGTCGAAGACGACGGCGAGCCGTTCGACGACAAGATGAAGCGCCTGGTCGCGACGCTTGAGCAGCAGTTCGCGGAGGGTGCGAAGCTGGAGAAGGCGATTCGCGCGAACCTGCGGGGGCTTGGGTATGGGGGCTGACTGGCAGACGCTCACTCTGGAGGATGCCGCCGTCGCCTTGATCGACTGCGAGCACAAGACACCACCCGCAGCCCCAGTCGGGTTCCCTTACGTTGCGATTCCGCAGCTCAAGCACGGCCGACTCGAACTGTCGGAAGCGCGGAAGATCAGCCCCCATCATCTGATCGAGTGGACTCGTCGAGCCAAACCTCAGCAGCACGACATCATCCTCTCGCGGCGATGCAACCCAGGTGAGACCGCGGTTGTCCCAGTCGGCGTTGAGTGTGCGGTAGGCCAGAACCTGGTCTTGTTGCGTGCAAACGGCAAGCGGGTGTTCCCGCCGTTCTTGCGGTGGCTTGTTCGAAGCCCTGCGTGGTGGGGCCAAGTAGGCAAGTTCCTCAACGTTGGCGCAGTGTTCGACAGCCTGCGATGTGCCGATGTCCCCCGGTTCGAACTGCCGATCCCGCCCTTGGGGGAACAGCGTGCCATCGCCCACATCCTCGGCACTCTCGACGACAAGATCGAGCTGAACCGCCGCACGAACGAGACCCTCGAGGCGATGGCGCGGGCGCTGTTCAAGTCGTGGTTCGTCGACTTCGACCCGGTGCGCGCGAAGGCCGCGGGCAAGCAGCCATCCGGCATGGATGCGGCGACGGCCGCTCTGTTCCCGAGCGAGTTCGTCGAGTCGGAGATCGGCGAGATTCCGAAGGGGTGGCAAGTCGCCCTGATCGGGGACGTGGGGGCGTGCATTCGCGATGGCGTTGACCCCGCGGCTGTGCCGCCGGACACGCCCTACATCGGTCTCGAGCACATGCCACAGCGGAGCATCGCCTTAGGCGCTTGGAGTCGCGCGGCGGCGGCACAGAGCCAGAAGGCGCGGTACAAACAAGGCGACGTCCTCTTCGGAAAGCTCCGCCCCTACTTCCACAAGGTGGGTATCGCGCCGAACGACGGGGTCTGCTCAACCGACATCGTTGTCGTGCGCCCTTATCCCGATCGCCTGGGACTCGCACTCGGCCACCTGTCAAGCAGCGAGTTCATCGCGTTCACGAACGCCGGATCTGAAGGCACAAGGATGCCCCGAACCAGTTGGACGCGTATGTCCAGCTACCCCATCGCACTGCCCGAAGCATCTACCTCAGCGGCACTCGATCGACACGTGCTTCCTTTGGTGGCAGAGATTCGCGCTAGTCTCTTCGAAGCCGCTCAGCTGGCCACTCTCCGCGACGCCCTCCTCCCCCGCCTCCTCTCCGGCGAACTCCGCATCCCCGACGCCGAGCGTATCGCCGCCAGCGCACCATAGTTGTCATCGCACCGATGAAGAAGCCCAGCAGAATCCCAGTCCCAGGCAAGCGATCAGCAAGTGGCAGCCAGAGCAGGAAGCAGTCGGTCAGCGGCCGTTGGGGCGATATGTCGGCAAGCGGCTCCCGAGGTCAGACGCATTCGCGAATCACCCGCGGTTTCGACCCTCGGGTTCTCATGGAGCGCGCGATCGACGTGATGAACGCTTCGAAGGGCGAGCGGCGCAAGGACGGCAAGGCCAATCCTCTCGTCGGCGCCGTGCTGTGGAAACCGGGCGGCAAGATCGACACCGCCTGTCGGGGAGAACTCCGCGACGGCGACCACGCCGAGTTCACGCTGCTGGAACGCAAGAACCGCGAGGCCAGCCTCGACGACTGTGTTCTGTTCTGCACCCTGGAACCCTGCGCTCCCGGGGCGCGCAAGTCTCCGAAGCTCGGCTGTGCAGAGCGGATCGTGCTCGCCAGGATCAAGGAGGTCTGGGTCGGCGTGACCGACCCGGATCCCACCGTTGACCGCAAGGGCATCAAGCACCTGGAGGACCACGGCATCCACGTGCAGATGTTCGATCGCGATCTCCAGGAGCTGATCCGGGTCGCCAACAAGGACTTCATCGAGCAGGCCGAACAGCGCAAGCGTGATACAGCTAAGGAGAAGCCGATCGTTCTGTCGGCGTTCGAAGACTCCCTGGACGCCACCGAGATCGGCGACCTCGACCCGCGTGCCCTCGCCGACTACAGGCGGGACGCCGGCATTCGCGCCGCGGTTGCATCCGCCGAGTTCCATCGCCGACTCGTCCAACTGGGGCTGCTGCACGCAGCCAAGGGCAAGCTGACGCCGACCGGCTTCGGCCTGATCCTGTTCGGCAAGGAGCCGCGCATTCGAGTGCCGCAGGCCGGACTACTGGCGACGATCCATCACGCAGGAGGAGGCGAGGAGACACGAGACTTCGATGGCCCAGCCGTCGGCGTGCCTAGCCAAGTTCTCGATTGGTTGCGCGCGAAGCTGCCCAACCCGATCGCACGGAACCAGGCGCGGCGTGGCGAGGCCAACGCCACTCTGTTCGAACTGCTGCGCGAAGGCATCGTGAACGCCCTCGTGCATCGCGACTACGACATCACGGGAGCCAAGTGCCAGCTCGAAGTGCACCACGACAAGTTCGTCATCCGTAGCCCTGGTGGGCCGTTGCCGCCGATCACGATCGAACAGATGGAGAGGTTTGAGGCGCCGATGCTGAGCCGCAACCCGGTCCTGCACTACGTGTTCGCCAAGATGCAGCTCGCGGAGGAGCGTGGACTCGGCCTCAAGTCGATGCGGTCGAAAGCCGCCGCCGCGGGCCTGCCACTTCCTTCCTATGCGTACCGAGCGCCCTACATGGTTCTGACCGTGTTCCGCGAGGCCATGGCGGCAGCCTCCTCGAGCGGGAAGAGCGTGACCGATCGACTGAACGAAGCCGAACGCTTGGGGTGGAACTGGCTCGCTTCGCGCGAGGTGATCCGAATGAGGGACTACATGCGTGCGATCAACGTCCCGAGCCGGACGGCGAAGAACCACCTTCGCAAGTTGACGGCCCTGGGGTTGCTGCGGAAGGTCGGATCCGGAAGAGCGACCCGCTACGAGGTGGTTCGCTCATGAGTCGACCGAGAAGCCAGTTCCTCGGCACCGAGAATCGGGCCACGAATCGGGCCATCGTGGCCCGATTCATGGCCCGTACCAGAGGCTCCTGGGGCGTGATCGTTATGCAAGCGCAACCCGGTCCGCCACCCCTCTACGGGATACAACCGGTCGCCACATCGACACATCGGCATTTAAGGGTGTGCCCGCGCTGGGTCGTTCAGCGAACCGCCAAGCATCGCCTGACGGTTGGATTCGGACCGTGGGGAGGGTCCCCGCGCGGCGCCTCGCCGGGCACCGGTGCAGCAACTTGTAAGCGTTCCTTGCAGGTGGCCGACGCGGCTCCACCGAAGGCGGCGCTGGGCGGCGAATCGGGCCATGAATCGGGCCACTCTGGCCCGATTCGCTACCGCCCGGATCTTCGCCACCATGACCCGAGATGCGCGGCGGTGTCGACGTGACCGCCGCCGCCCCTCGCGTCTTCGTGTTCCAGTGTAGCGGGAACACCTACATGGAGTGCATCGAGCGCAGCCTGTTCGGCTCGAACGACCCGTGGCCGCTGCAGGTCAAGGCCGGCGCCTTCTGCCTGCTCCACCACTACGAGTACGACACCCTGTTCGGCCTGTGGCGCGCGGCCGGGGACGGCGGCAAGCGCCTCGTCACCAAGGCATGGGGCGGCAAGTTCCCGTTCCAGGCGCACGTCGTCCTCGCCACGCCCAGCATCGTGGAGTTGCCGCAGGGCACCGTTGGCAGCACCGAACGAGTGCTCGAGGGCGCCCGAGCCGAACAGATCCTGCAGTCGGTACGCGCCATCGCGGCCATCCACGAGAACTGACATGGCCAACGACCGCTTCACCGAGTCCGTCGTCGAGGAAGCCGCCCTCTCGTGGTTCGAGGCCATCGGCTACTCGGTGGTCGGCGGCCCTTCGATCGCCCCCGGCGAGCCCGCGGCCGAACGTCCGTCCTACGTACAGGTCGTGCTCGAGCATCGCCTGCTCGCCGCGCTGCACGACCTCAACCCGGACGTCGCCGACGCCGCGATCGACGAGGCGTTTCGCAAGCTGACCTCGATCAGTTCGCCGAACCTGATCGACGCCAACCACGCGTTCCACTACCTGCTGGTGAACGGCGTCGAGGTCGAGTTCGTCCGCCCCGACGGCTCGATCGGCTACGAGCCGATCCGCGTGATCGACTTCGACTCGCCCTCGAAGAACAACTTCGTCGCCTGCAACCAGTTCACGGTCGAGGAGGGCCGGCACAAGCGCCGCCCCGACATCGTCGTGTTCGTGAACGGCCTGCCGCTCGCGGTGATCGAGCTGAAGAACGCGGCGGACGAGAGCGCCACGATCTGGAGCGCCTTCCATCAGCTGCAGACCTACAAGAAGGAAGTCCCTGGGCTCTTCACCTTCAACGAGTGCCTCGTGGTGTCGGACGGCCTCGACGCCCGCATCGGCACGCTTTCGGCGAACAAGGAGCGGTTCCAGCCGTGGCGCACGATCGAAGGTGAAGACCTCGCCCCCAGCAAGCTGGCCAAGCTCGAGGTCTTGATCCGTGGCGTGTTCGAACCGCGCCGGTTCCTCGACCTGCTCCGCTTCTTCGTGGTGTTCGAGGACGACGGCAGCGAGGTCATCAAGAAGATCGCGGGCTACCACCAGTTCCACGCCGTGGCCCGGGCGGTCGACGCGACGATCGCCGCCTCGCGGCCGACCGGCAACCGGCGCGTCGGTGTCGTCTGGCACACCCAGGGCTCGGGCAAGAGCCTGACGATGGCGTTCTACGCCGGGCGAGTCGTGCTCCACCCCGCGATGGAGAACCCGACCCTCGTCGTGATCACGGACCGGAACGACCTCGACGACCAGTTGTTCGGCACCTTCGCCCGCTGCCAGGAGCTGCTGCGCCAGGAGCCCGAACAGGCCCGGGACCGGGCGCACCTGCGCCAACTGCTGCAGGTGGCGGCCGGCGGCGTGGTGTTCACGACGATCCAGAAGTTCCTGCCGGAACAGCGCGGCGACGCCTTCCCGCTGCTCTCCGACCGCCGCAACATCGTCGTGGTCGCCGACGAGGCCCACCGCAGTCAGTACGACTTCATCGACGGCCTCGCGCGCAACCTGCGTGACGCCCTACCCAACGCGTCGTTCATCGGCTTCACCGGCACGCCGGTCGAGCTGACCGACAAGAACACCCGTGCGGTGTTCGGCGACTACATCAGCGTCTACGACATCCGTCAGGCGGTGCTCGACCAGGCCACGGTGCCTATCTACTACGAGAGCCGGTTGGCCAGGCTGCAGCTGAACGAAGCCGAGAAGCCCAAGCTCGACGAGGCGTTCGAGGAGGCGACCGAAGGTGAGGAGCTGTCCGGCAAGGAGAAGCTCAAGACCAAGTGGTCGGCGCTGGAGGCGCTCGTCGGCGCCGATCGCCGCGTGCACCTGATCGCCCAGGACCTCGTCCAGCACTTCGAACGGCGACTCGACGCCATGGAGGGCAAGGCGATGGTCGTCTGCATGAGCCGGCGGATCTGCGTCGACCTCTACGACGCGATCGTGAGCCTGCGCCCCGACTGGCACGATGCCGAGGACGACCAGGGGGCGATCAAGGTGGTGATGACCGGTTCCGCGTCGGATCCGGAGGCGTTCCAGCCCCACGTGCGCAACAAGCCGCGGCGCGAGGCCCTGGCGAAGCGGCTGAAGGACCCGCACGACCCGTTGCGCGTCGTGATCGTGCGTGACATGTGGCTAACCGGCTTCGACGCGCCCTGCCTGCACACGATGTACGTGGACAAGCCGATGCGCGGGCATGGGCTCATGCAGGCGATCGCCCGGGTCAACCGCGTGTTCCGGGACAAGCCTGGCGGCCTGGTGGTCGACTACCTCGGGCTCGCGGATCACCTCAAGCGGGCCCTACACGACTACACCGAGAGCGGCGGCCGTGGCGAGGCAGCACCTGACCAGGCCGAGGCCGTGGCCGTGATGCTCGAGCGCTACGAGGTCTGCTGCGGCCTGTTCCACGGCTTCGACTGGTCGACCTGGACCACGGGCACCGCCGCCGAGAAGGTGTCGCTGCTGCCGGCCGCGCAGGAGCACGTGCTGGCCCAGCCAGACGGCAAGGACCGCGTGCTACAGGCGGTGACCGAACTGTCCAAGGCGTTCGCCCTGGCCGTGCCGGCCGACGACGCGATCCGCATCCGTGACGACGTGGGCTTCTTCCAGGCCGTCAGGGCGGCCATCGCCAAGACCACGTCGTCGGACCGCCGAACCTCGGGCGACCTCGACTTCGCCATCCGGCAGATCGTCTCCCAGGCAATCGCGTCGGATCAGGTGATCGACATCTTCGCGGCGGCCGGGTTGCAGAACCCCGACATCTCCATCCTCAGCGACCAGTTCTTGGCCGAGGTGCGCGGCATGAAGCACCGCAACCTGGCGGTCGAACTGCTGCAGAAGCTGCTGCGCGACGAGGTCAAGACGCGGTCGCGGCAGAACCTCGTGCAGGCCCGGTCGTTCGCCGACCTGCTCGAGCAGTCCGTGCGCCGCTACCAGAACCGGGCCATCGAGACCGCCCAGGTCATCGAGGAGCTGATCCAACTAGCCACGGACATGCGCGCGGCGCAGGCTCGCGGGGAAGACCTCGGGCTCAACTCGGACGAGTTGGCGTTCTACGACGCGCTGGAGGTCAACGACTCTGCGGTCCAGGTGCTCGGCGACGACACCCTGAAGACGATCGCCCGCGAACTCGTCGACTCCGTCCGCAAGAACGCCAGCATCGACTGGACCGTCAAGGAGTCGGTCCGGGCGAAGCTGAGGGTGATCGTGAAGCGCATCCTGAAGAAGTACGGGTATCCGCCGGACAAGCAGGAGGCCGCGACGAACACGGTGCTGCTGCAGGCGGAGCTGCTGTCGGAGGCATGGTCGTGAGTCAACCCCGGAACCAACTCACTATTGCGTCCAATCAACGCCGTTTTCTACCCTCCCCGCAACGCCCGCCCTTCTCGGACTCGCAATTCTCGGTCTGTCCGCGCAACGCGCAGTGCTCACCTCACACCCCAGCCCATAGCATCTAATATGACCCCAGACGACCAGTTCCGGTTCCGGAGCCACGACTCCGTTGGAGCAGCCGCGGCTGAGGACGACACGGACTTCCTTGCGACTTGCTTCGTCGACACCGACGAACTCGATCGACTTCGCGACTGCACAAATCCATGCCGCATCGTCATTGGCCGCACTGGATCTGGCAAGTCAGCACTACTCTCGCGCCTGTGCCACCTAGAAAGTCGGGCAATACCTCTTAACCCCGACGACCTCGCCCTTTCCTACCTAGCCAATTCTAATATCCTACAGTTCGTCGCATCCATTGGAGTGAAGGTCGACGTGCTCTTTCGCCTTCTTTGGCGTCACGCTCTTATTGTCGAGATTCTGCGCGCCCACTTCCGAATCATCGACAAGACTCATAAGAAATCGTTCTTCGAGTGGTTTGGTCGCGACAAGGCCCGCGACGAAAGGCACGGCCAAGCCCGCGCCTATCTCGAGCAATGGGGCGACAAGTTTTGGGAAACGACGGAGGTTCGCGTCCGCGAGCTCATAACGACAATTGAAGACCAGATCAAGAGCAACGTGGGCATACACTCCCACGTCTTGGAATTGGGAGCGAGCCAACAGAACAGCATTAGCGAGAAGGACAGACAGGAGATTATTCAACGAGCTCAGGAGGTTGTCAACCAAGTTCAGATCAGGGCTCTATCTACGATACTCGATCTCCTGGACGCCATCTTGGATGATCCGCAGAAGCGGTATTTCGTTGTCATAGATCGGCTCGACGAAGACTGGGTCGAAGACACCCTACGCCTTCGGCTAATTCGCGCCCTAATTGAAACTGCCCGCGACTTTCGGAAGGTCCACAACGCCAAGGTTGTTATTGCCTTGCGTTCCGACCTCATCGCGCGCGTATTTCGCCAAACGCGTGATGCTGGATTCCAAGAAGAAAAGTACGAGTCTCTCTACCTGCGCATACGATGGACCAAGGCCCGACTAACGGACATGCTGTCTCTTCGGCTGACGCACTTGGTCCGGCGCAAGTACTCACCCAAGGCCCCCGTATCGCTCGCCGAACTGCTGCCTGCCAGTATAAAGTCAGGGCCAGGCAGAGGCCAGAAAGAACCTGGAGTGGATTTCTTGCTGTCCCGCACACTGATGCGCCCGCGCGATGCAATCGCGTTCCTTAATCAGCTCATTCGCCACGCTGACGGGCGGGCCGCCTTCGAAGTATCCACAGTCCGCACAGCCGAGGGCGAGCATAGCAGGGACCGTTTGAAATCCCTGCAGGTTGAATGGCATAGCCTGTATCCCGAACTGCTAGCCGTAGCAACACGACTTCTCGGTAGTGGCCCGTCCACATTGACAGTCGGGGACCTCTACGAGGCGACGTTCGGACTGGCGGCGCAGCTTGGCGACATAGGAGACGCCGAAACAGAGTTCACGCGTGCTGCATCAAGATATCGAGAATCAGCGGACCACTTGGCATTTTCTCGCGAAATCGTGTCCGTCTGGTACAGCGTCGGGCTAGTCGGCCTGAAGCTCGGTAAGATGCAGTCACCCGACTGGTCCGCATTGGGACAGAAGGCTGTGAGTAGCGCTGAAATACAAGAAGATACTCGGATATACATTCATCCGTGCTTTTGGCGCGTCTTGGGGTGCACTACGGTCCACAGCAACTTCAGGATGGCCTGAGCTCTTTGCCACGCATGCAGCCATCGGCCAACCGGCCCCGCGCCTGAACGGCAGGGCGCCGGTCCCCGCCGAGGTCAACCGGTTGCCAGCCCAGCCACCCCGGAGAGCAACCCCGCCTCGTGCCGCCCGTACTCGCTTTTAGGTATGGTCTGGGGAGCATTCTCCCGGTCGACAGCCGGGCCAACCCGCCCCGCGATGCACAGTCGCGGGGCGGTTGCGTTTCCGGACCTCGCGTTCCCTGCGTAGACGCGCCAGCTTGTGGCCGAACCGTTCACCAGCCGCGCAACTCGCGAGAGCGGT
>JADLGX010000570.1 GCA_020849095.1 Candidatus Eiseniibacteriota bacterium | reverse complement strand
TAGGCGCCCGAATCGACGGGCGACGCCGCCCCCTGCGTGAGGCCGAGGCGCGCGTCCGCGAGCACCCGGCCATCGAGCGCAAGGGCGGCGCCGAGCTGCAGCCGGAGCTTCTCCGCGATCCGGCACGCCTTCGCGCGATCGAGCAGCTCCGCGAACGCGTGCGAGGACCGCAGCCCGAGCGCGAACTCGACGAACCGCGCGGGGGCGACTTCCGTGCCGCGGCCCGCGAGCCAGTCGGCGGCGAAGTAGGCGAGCCAGAGCCATCCCGGCAGCAACGGGTCGAGCATCACGGTCGCCTTCGACTCGCCGACGCGGAAGCGGCCGCGGCCGGTGGCGTAGGCGAAGTGCACGCGGCGCGGGCCCGGCATCACGAGGTAGCGCAGGCAGCCCAGCACCTCGACCACGCGAAGGCCCTTCTCCTCGCGGACCTCGACGGGGTCGCGCAGGCGCTCGCACAGCGCGGCCCAGGCGTGGGGGACGTGGGCGGGGGTGAAGGCTTCCGGCTGGGCGTGGGTGATTTCGGCGAGGGAGGTCATGGCGGCAGGCTTCGTTCGCATCGACAGGACCATTCTGGAAAGCCGGTGGCTCACGCCGTGAGCCTCGCGCGACGAAGACTCGTGCCATCCGGGACTTCCCCGGCGACTTCCAGGAGGCTCGAGACCATGAAGCGCTTCGCCCGCTTGCTTCCCGCGTTCCTCATCGGCATCGCCTCGCTGCTCGCGGCACCGGTGGCGAGCGCGATGCTCCCCGACAACGGCTGGTACTGGAACCCCGCCGAGAGCGGGCGCGGCTTCAACATCGAGATCCAGGACAACGCCCTCTTCATGTCCGCCTTCGTCTACCGGCCGGACGGGACGGCGGCGTGGTACGTGGGCGGCGGGCCGATGAGCTCGGACCGCGCGTGGAGCGGCGACCTCTACGAGACGGCCAACGGGCAGTGCATCGGCTGCCCGCACCGCGCGCCGGACCTCATCCTCTCGGGCCGCGCGTCCATCACCTTCACCAGCGAGCGCACCGCGTCGATCTCGCTCCTGGGGGGAACGGTCAGCGTGGAGCGGCAGGACTGGTCCGGATACGGCTCCCTGACCCATGAGGCGTTGCTGGGCGAGTGGTCGACCACGGAGGGAGACCCCGCGTTCCCGGTCTACTTCGCTGACAGGATCACGCTGAGCCAGACCAGGACGGACAGCGCGGGCGCCTACGCCTCGGGCAACGTCACGGGCATCTCGAGCCGCGTGGCCGTCGGCGACTACTACAGCACGCTTCGCGCCTACAACATCCTCGTCGATTCCTCCACCTCCTATTACTCGTTCTACGCGTTCACGATGAACACGCTCAACCGCATCGAGGGGCTCGAGTGGACGTATCGCAAGGGCGAATCGCCGACCGGAAGCGGCACCTACTTCGTTGCGCACCGCACCAAGAGCGGCGCCCGGGTCCGGGGCATGAACGCGCCGGGCATCGCGAAGACGGACGGGCCGGGGGTCGCCCGGAATGCGATCGATGCCGCGCGGGCCGCGAACTCGTCCGTGAAGGGAGTTCGGCCGCCCGCTCTTCAGGACCTCTCTCCGGGCGCGCTCGCGGAAGCGGCATCGATCCTTGAACGCAGGCTCCACGCCGCGCGCCCGTGAGAGGAGACGACCATGGAGATCGCCCGTCGCCTCCTCTGCACCGCCGCGATCGCGCTGGCCGTTTCCGGCTGCGCGAGCCAGATCACGCGCGATCCGGGTGCGCGCCCGACGCTCGTCGATCCCAAGCTCACCGACATGGCCGCCTATGAGCGGGACTACGGGGAGTGCGTCGCGCTCGCCAACCAGACGGACGCGGGCCAGTCCGCCGGAAGCGGTGCCGCCGGCGGTGCCGTGGCGGGCGCGGTGGTCGGCGCGCTGATCGGCGCCGTCATCGGCCACGCCTTCAACGACACCGCAGCCGGGGCGCGGTACGGCGCGGCGCTCGGCGGGCTGGAGGGCGGGACGGCCGGTGCGGCCGGGGCATACGGCGCGGCGCGGGTGGACCAGGAGACGGCGCTGCGCAACTGCTTGCGGGGGCGCGGATACGCGTTGATTCGCTGACCCTCACCCCCGGCCCCTCTCCCAAGGGAGAGGGGAGAGAGGCGCTCCCCTCGCAGGCGGGAGGCGGGGGTTGTAGGATCGCGCCCATGGACCGCACCGAGCGCTTCTACCGCATGGACCAGATGCTGCGCGACCGCACCGTCGTGCCGCTGCAGTCGTTCCTGGAGGAACTCGGCGTCTCGCGCGCGACCTTCAAGCGCGACCTCGACTACATGCGCGACCGCTTCAACGCGCCCATCGAGTACGACCGCGACAACAACGGCTACCGCTTCGCGGCCGGCGAGCGCAGCGGCCCGCGCTACGAGCTGCCGGGGCTTTGGTTCAACGCCTCCGAGATCCACGCGCTCCTCACCATGCAGGAGCTGCTGAAGGGGCTGGATCCGGGGATTCTCGCGCCGCACGTGGAGCCGCTGCGCGCGCGGCTCGACGCGTTGCTCGAAAGCCGCGACGGCACGGCCGCCGAGATCGCCCGGCGCATCCGCATCGTGCGCATGGCCGCGCGCGGGATGAAGCTGGAGTTCTTCGAGCTCGCCGCCACGGCAACGCTCAAGCGCGAGCGGCTCGGCATCACCTTCTGGAGCCGCCACTCCGACAAGACCACGGACCGCGTGATCTCCCCGCAGCGCCTCGTGTTCTACCGCGGCAACTGGTACCTCGACGCGTGGTGCCACCTGCGGGACGGCATCCGCAGCTTCGCGCTGGACGGCATCCGCGCCG
>JADLGX010000569.1 GCA_020849095.1 Candidatus Eiseniibacteriota bacterium | reverse complement strand
GCGGTGGCTGAAGCGGGTGTTTGGCATCGAGGTGAGTGGCGGGCGAGGGCGTACGACGGCCTGCCAGGCGGCCCAACTGACGGGCTTCGGGTTGGCGGCGGCAGGCTCAGTCCCGACATGTGGCCGGTTCGACGAAACAGGCTTTGCGGAAGAGGCGGTTCGAATTTCCTATCCGCCTATCCGCCTGGACCCCGCTACTCGGCCGCTGCCCGGGCCTTGCGCTCCCGGATGTCCTTGAGCAACGGCACCTGGTCGAGCGCAGGGGCGTCGGCCGGAATCGTCTTGATGTAGGCGTAGATGTCGGCCAGCACCTGCGCGGATGCGTCCGGGAACGCCGGCATGTTCGGCAAGGGCGAGTTCTGCACGAATGTGATGAAGCCGTCCTGCGTGTAGTTGAGCGGCACGAGCCGGCGTTCACCGCTCTGCGCGTCGAAGCCGTGGCATGCGTCGCAGTTGTAGGTGTCGGCGTACAAGGTGCGCCCGCGCTCGACGTTACCCGTGACTGGCCCGCCGGCGGGCACCTGGCCCGAAACGGTGGCGGCGAGCAGGGAGCCGAGCGTGGCGGCTGCGAGACTCACGAGACGAAAGCGGTCGTTGTTCACGGCGATCGATGCTCAGCGCGGTTGGGAGATGACGTCGAGCAACGCGGGCTCGCCGGCGCGTACGCGTGCCAGCGCCCGCTCGAGTGCCGGCGCGAGGGCGTCCGGGTCACTGATCGGGCCTTCGGCGTAGACGCCGTAGCCCTGCGCGATCTTGGCGTAGTCCGGCGCCGGGTCGCGGATCACGTTGCCGATGTCCACCTGGTCGTTGCCTCGGCCGCGGCGAGCCGCGGTCCGCTGCACGAGCATGACTTCCGCGTGATAGGCGCGGTTGTTGTGGATGATGAGCAGGAGCGGGATCTTGTGGTGGGCCGCAGTCCAGAGCGCCCCGGGTCCGACGAAGTGGAAGTCGCCGTCGCCGACGATGCCGATCGAGAGCCGGCCGTGCGCCTTGTGGGCGAGGGCGCCGCCGACCGAGGCCGGCGTGTCGTAACCGACGCCGAAGCCGCCGCAGTCGCCGTTGTAGCGGTAGAACCTGTCGTGATTGAGCAAGCGGCGTTGCCACGTGCCCGTGAACTGATGCCCCGAGACGATGGCCCAGTCGTCGGTCTGGATTTGCCAGCCGAGCTCGGCGACCATGCGCGGCACGCTGATCGGGCTCGAGTTCCAGCCGTAGCGGGCAGCGTCGAGCTCGCGTTCGCGGATCGCCTTGTGGGCTGTCGCGATCACGCGGCCGCGCGCGGTGCGCACGCGCGTCGCATTGTCCGCGCTCTGGCGCTTGATCTCCTCGATGAGCGCCGGCAGCGTCGCTTCGCCGTCGGCGGCCATGGCCACGTCGACTTCGGAGTAATTGCCGAAGTCGTGGACGTTGTGGCCCTGCGAGAGGTACTCGGAACAGATGCTGATCGTCGTGCCGCCCGCTGCACGCACGGCGCGCACCGAGGCCGTCATGTCGTTCAGCTCGAGACCGATGATCACGTCGGGCCGATACCCGGGACCGCCGCTGCCGTAGAGTGCGTGCCAGGACGGGAAGTCCTGCCACGAGGCGTAGTTGCCGACATCGACCGGCGCCTGCAGGAGCTCGGCGAGCTCCACGAGCAGGTCCCAGCCCGCGGGCGTGCGGGCGAGCTTGCCGGGCCGGATGAGCGGCCGTTCGGCTGTGACCAGGAGCCGCGCGGCCTCACGCACCGCGGCGCTATCGCCCTGCGGCAGGCTCGGCATCGAGAAGCGTGGCACCGAGAGCCTGCCCGGATCCGGGATCGGGGCTTCCTGCAGCTCCGAGTCGACCACGAGCAGCGTGGGGCCCATGGGCGGCGTGCGGCCGAGCGTATAGGCGCGCATCGCGATGTTGCCGAATACGCTGAGCTCGGTGGGCTCGTCGTCCATTTTCATGAAGTCGCGCACGAGTGAACCCATGTCCTGGGCGCTGTGCGGCCGATTGACGGGGCTCGTGGGATTCCGGTTGTGGCCCACGATGGCGAAGATCGGCACGCGATCACACCAGGCCTGGAAGAGGCCCATCGACGCATGCAGCAGCCCGACGGTGCCGTGCATGAGCGTCATCATCGGCTTGCCTGCGGCTTTGGCGTAGCCGTGCGCCATGGCGGCACCGGCTTCTTCGTGCAACACGGTGAGAATCTCGGGCTTACGGTTGCCGCCGTGGTTGATCAGCGACTCGTGAATGCCCTCGAACGCCGAGCCCGGGTTGACGGCGACGTAGTCGAAGTCGAGCGCCTTGAAGACGTCGACCATGTAGTCAGAGCCGGGGTTGCGGACGAACTGCGCGCCGATGCGGGGCTCGGGGGGGACGAAGTCGGCGCGGCCGTCGGCCTCCGTCGGGCGTGCCACGCTCGGGCGCGCTCCGGGCGCCTGGTGCGCATTGCCCGAGTGGCTGACCAGGGCGCTGGCGGCGCTGGCGGCACCGGCGGCGGCTCCTTTCATGAAGCTGCGGCGATCGACGGCAGTCGTCGCGGTGTCGTCCACGGGCTTGGTCACGGCTCATCACCTTTCGGCGCGAACGCCGGCTGCGCGGTGGCGCAACGGCTTCTCATCGATGATACCCGAACGGGCTATGAGGGCCACGTCCGACCGGTCTCGCTGGGTGCCGCGGCCGTGGAGGCTTCCTGCGAAACCGGCGGAGAATCGTCTCCGCCGGTCCGCCTTCACCTCAGAAGCGACGCTTCAGCGTGAGTGCATACTCACGCGGGCGCCCCACCTGGGCATCCGACACGCCCGTGAGCGTGAACTGGTCGAAGCGCGTCACGTAGTAGTACTCGTCCGTGATGTTGAGCGCCTCGAGCGCGGCCTCCCACGTGTTGTCCGGACTGCGCCAGGTCACGCGCGCGTTGGCGAGCGTGTAGGCGGGAATCAGGTTCGTGGGGCCGTTGCGCACGAGCGCGAATGAATCGGCCTGGCG
>JADLGX010000568.1 GCA_020849095.1 Candidatus Eiseniibacteriota bacterium | reverse complement strand
CGGCGCGCGGCAAGCGTGACCGCATCCAGCTCGAGAAGGCCGGCTTCGGCAAGCTGCCGGTGTGCATCGCCAAGACGCAGCAGTCGCTCTCGGACAACCCGGCGCTGCTGGGCCGCCCGAAGGACTTTCTGGTCACGGTGCGCGAGATCCAGCTGGCGGCCGGCGCGGGCTTCGTGGTTCCGATCACGGGCGAGATCATGCGCATGCCCGGCCTGCCCAAGGAGTCGCTGGCGACCAAGTTCGACCTTAGTGACGAGGGCGAGATCGTGTTCCAGCGGTAGATCGAGCCTGCCGGCAAGCTGCTGAAACTTGCAGATCCCCCGGAAAGGCAAGAGTGAGTCATGTCCGTGCGAGGCTGGGTGGGGTTGGTCTGCTTTGCCAACTCTTGGAAACTGAGCGACCGCTGCGTGGCCGGAAAAGTGCTGGAGGGGGACGGCGCAGGTTCCTGGGTTCGTCCGGTGGGCCGAAGCCCATCGGGCGAACTCACGTTTCCCGAGCGTGCCGTGCATGGGCGAGAACCGAGACTCATGGAGTTGTTGCGGATTCCCTTGGCTCATAGCCGAGCCCATGGTTGTCACGTGGAAGACTACGCGGTCGACCCGAACGAGAAATGGACTTCGGGTGGCCCTGTCCCAGTGTCGACGGTGATTCGGATGGTCGATCCCGCAGCCGCTCTCTGGCCCAACGGCCACCATCCCAACAACGACCGGATTCCCTGTGGGGTGGCCGATCGCCTTTCCAGTTCGCTAAGGCTGATCAGGGTGACCAACGTGAAGTGGGTCCAACAACACTCCTATGGACGAATGAAGCACCGACTCCGGTTCGGCTATCTGGGTGATGCATACGACCTCAGTGTCACAGACCCCGAAGCCGTCAGCGTCTTCGGAGGAAACCAGGAAGGGGAGTGGCTCATGCGTGGAGAGACCTTACTCTGCATTTCGCTGGGTGAACCCTTCAATGGTTGCCGCTACAAGTTGGTCGCGGGGATGATTCCACTTCCTCGGAGCACGAGATGAAGTGCGTCTACACGGTGGGGCACTCCATTCACACGCTTGAGCGATTTCGCGAGTTGCTCGCCCTCCAGGATGTGGAAGTGCTGGTCGACGTGAGGTCGAGACCGTTCAGCTCACGAGCGCCACACTTCAACGGCGATGCGCTTCGCTCCTGGTGCATGACCGCCGGACTCAAGTACCTGCAAATGGGGGATTCGCTCGGTGGTCGTGCAAGCGACAACCGGCTCATCTTGGATGGAAGGGTCAGTTACGAGCGGGTTGCAGAGACCGACAGCTTTCGTGCCGGACTCGAGCGCCTGCGGCAGGGAGCCGAGCGGTTCGTCATCGCGCTGATGTGCGCCGAGAAGGATCCGCTGAGCTGCCATCGCACGTTGCTCGTTGCGCGCCATCTTCAGCCCCTGTTGGCTCCGGGTGCGGAGGTTCGCCACATTCTCGCGGATGGTTCTGTGCGTTCGCATGTCGACATGGAGCGCGAGCTGCTTCGGATATGGCGGGAGCCGGATGGACCAGGGCTCTTCGAGGAAAGCGGTGCGCCGCTCGATCGCGCCTATGCGGCACAGGGCCGCGAGGTCGCGTGGATGGTACGAGAAGGCCCGACAGATCCTGACGATGGAGCGCGACCATGAAAGTGCATACGATCGGATTCACAGAGAAGTCCGCAGAGCGGTTCTTCACGCTACTGCGAGGATCCGGCGCGAAGCGCCTTCTCGATGTTCGGTTGAACAATCGGTCGCAGCTGGCGGGTTTCGCCAAGCGGGACGACCTTCGCTACTTCCTGCGCGAGATAGTCGGGATGGACTACGTTCACGAGCCGCGGCTGGCGCCGACTCAGGACCTTCTCGATCGCTACAAGAAGCTCAAAGGCGATTGGGGAGTGTATGAAGACGGATTCCTCGCGCTTATGCGCGAACGCGCGATAGAGTCGAGCGTGCCGCGAGAATTGGTTTCTGGAAGTTGCCTGCTTTGCAGCGAGCATCTTCCTGAGCATTGTCATCGGAGGCTGGTCCTCGACTATCTGCAGTTGCACTGGGGCGAAATGGAGATCGTGCATCTGCGCTGACGGTGCCTGAGATCTTGCGGGCCAGCTTCCTGTGCGCTGCAGCATGCCGACGGGCTTCTCGTTGCGTGGAGAGCAGTCTGAGGGCAAGCTGCATCCATGCAGCAAACTGACTTCTTCATCCGTCGGGCTTCCCGCGTCGCCGCGCTACTGTGCATTGCGGGTCTGCTCTCGGGGGCCATCGCGCCGGCCGCCGAGCCCGCGCGCCGCTTCGCCACGCCCGAGAAGTACCGCGCCTGGGCGCCGGATCTGCGCCGTGCCGACTCGCTCATCTGGGCGTATCGCGCCGCGGACGCCGCGCGCGAGGCGACGGCCATCCGCGATCGCGCGCGCGCCGAGAAGGCGGCGTGGCCCGAGATGTCGGCGAGCGTGCTGGCCGCGGCGGCGGAGGGCCTGCTCGGCCGCGGCGCCGTCGCGGAAGGGCATGCGCGGGACGGGTTCCGGATGGCGCGCCGGCTGGCCGAGCCGGAATACGAACGCCGCGCCATGCGCT
>JADLGX010000567.1 GCA_020849095.1 Candidatus Eiseniibacteriota bacterium | reverse complement strand
TTGTGCCGGCGGGCCCTGCCCAGGCCGCCCCTGCCACTTCTTCGGATGATCTCTCAGCTCTGCAGCGCGCCACCCGCTCGCTTCGGGTGTCACCTGTTAGAACGCCCGAGAGGGGGAAATAGTTGCAAGGCCCCGGCAAACAAACAGCCCGGCGCCGAGAAGGGCGCCGGGCCGTGGAGATTTCGCGGGTGATCAGGCCCCGGCCGGGTTGGGCTCCGGCCCGCCGAACGCATCCAGCTGGCCGCCCGAAGGGGTCTCGGGCTTGTCCGCCGCCGGCGAGCCCGGGGGCGCCGGTTCGTCGTCGTACTTGCGCACCGGCTCCAGCTTTTCACCCCTCAGCACGCGGTCCATCTCGTCGCCGTCGATGGACTCGCGCTCGATGAGCGTGTTGGCCAGCAGCTTGAGCTTGTCCACGTTGTCGCGCAACAGCACGCGGGCAGCCTCGTCGGCTTCCTCGACGATGGCCCGGACTTCCTGGTCGATCAGCACGGCCGTCTGCTCGCTGTAGTCCTTGTGCGTGGAAAGCTCGCGGCCGAGGAACACCATCTCGTCCTTCTTGCCGAACGTGAGCGGCCCGAGCTTCTGGCTCATGCCGTAGCGCGTGACCATGTTGCGCGCGATGTTGGTCGCGTGCTCGAGGTCGCTGACCGCGCCCGTGGTGTAGTGCTCGAAGATCAGCAGTTCGGCCGCGCGGCCGCCCATGACCATCGCGAGCCGGTCCTGCAGCTGCTTCTTGGAGTAGTTGTGGCGCTCTTCCTGCGGCGTGGAGACCGTGAGTCCCAGCGCCCTGCCGCGCGGGATGATCGTCACCTTGGTGACCGGATCGGACCCCGGCATGAGCCACGCGACGAGCGCGTGCCCGGCCTCGTGGTACGCGGTGGTCTTGCGCTCTTCCTCGGTCATCACGAGGGAGCGGCGCTCGGAACCCATGCGCACCTTGTCCTTGGCATCCTCGAGGTCGCGGTTGCTGACCTTCTTGTGGTTGCGGCGTGCCGCCAGCAGCGCGGCCTCGTTGACGATGTTGGCCAGCTCGGCGCCCGCCATGCCCGGTGTGGAGCGCGCGATGGCCTTGAGATCGACGTCCTCGGCGAGCGGGATCTTGCGCGTGTGCACCTTGAGGATGCCCTCGCGTCCGCGCACGTCCGGCCAGTCCACCACGACCTGGCGGTCGAAGCGGCCCGGGCGAAGCAGCGCGGGGTCCAGCACGTCGGGACGGTTGGTGGCCGCGATCATGATGACGCCCTCGTTGGACTCGAAGCCGTCCATCTCGACCAGCAGCTGGTTGAGCGTCTGCTCGCGCTCGTCGTGCCCGCCACCCAGGCCGGCGCCGCGATGGCGGCCGACGGCGTCGATTTCGTCCACGAAGATGATGCACGGAGCGTTGCGCTTGGCCTGCTCGAACAGGTCGCGGACGCGCGAGGCGCCGACGCCCACGAACATCTCGACGAAGTCAGAACCGCTCATGCTGAAGAACGGCACGCCCGCCTCGCCGGCCACGGCGCGCGCGAGCAGCGTCTTGCCGGCGCCCGGAGGGCCCAGCAGGAGCGCGCCCTTGGGAATGCGGCCGCCCAGGCGCTGGAACTTCTGGGGCTCCTTGAGGAACTCGATGATTTCCTGAAGCTCCTGCTTGGCCTCGTCGCAGCCCGCCACGTCCTTGAAAGTGACTTTGGTCTGCGACTCCATGAGCACGCGCGCCTTGCTCTTGCCGAAGCGCATGGCCGCGTTGCCGCCGCCCTGCATCTGCCGGAGCACGAACATCCACGCGACCAGGAAGAGCACCAGCGGCAGCCAGCTGAACAGCATGTTCACCCAGTCCACGCCGAGCCCGCTGACGTTCACCTTGGCGCCCGTCGCGCGCACTTTGTCGGCCAGCAGCGCGCCGTCGCCCAGGAAGTTCGTCTTGAACGCCTTCACCTGCACGTCCCGCGTCGCGATCTTCTGCGCCACGGCGGTCTTGAACTCGCCCGTCACGGCGCGCGTCTGCTCGGCGAAGCTCGCGTTGTCGACGTTGCCCTTCTCGACTTCCTGCATGAACGCCGTGTACGGGATCTCGACCCGCTGCGTCGCGACCAGGTTCCCGCTGTACATCCGGTAGGCGACCAGCGCGAGCAGCACGACGAGCACCCAGAACGCCGCGGTGCGGAACGGCTTTCCGACCGGCGGAGTTCCCTGAGGTCCGCGTCCCGCGCCGCCCTTGTTGGGGCCACGGTCGCGACGGTCGTCGTCACTGTCCCTGCGGAAGATGTTCACCGGATCAAGCCTCCTCGAGTACGCCCACGAAGGGCAGGTTTCGGTAACGCTCTCCGGCATCCATGCCGTAGCCGATCACGAATTCGGAGCCGATGGTCCACCCGACGTAGTCCACCGGAACGGGGATCTTGCGGCAGGGTTCCTTGTTGAGAAGAGTCGCGACTTTGATGCTGGCGGCGCCGCGGGATTTCAGGAGATCCAGGATGAAGGACACCGACAGCCCAGAATCCACGACACCTTCACAAAGAACCACGTGGCGGCCGCGGATGTCCGAGCGCAGGTCCATGATCAGCTGCACGGTGCCGCTCGACGTGGTGCCGTGCCCGTAGGACGCCACCGCGAGGAAGTCCAGTTCCAGGTCGATCGGCGTCGCGCGCGCGAGGTCGCACTGGAACATGCAGGCGCCCTTCAGCACGGCCACGAACAGCGGCCGGGTGCCGTCGTAGTCGCGCGCGAGCTCGAGGCCCATTTCGCGGACGCGGGCCGCGATCTGTTCGGGTGTGAAGAGCACACGGAGTGCGGGGTCGGCCTGCAGGGCGGGGCGCTGCTCGGTCATGACGCTCCAGTCGGGACGCCGCGGGTGGCGGCGCCGGGATCGGTGTCGCGTTGCTAGGCGTGATCGGCCGCCCGGAGGCGGACCGCGGGAGTGGACGGGGTCTGGGGTGCGGCGGGGGAGTTGCCGCGCCGCAGGATAACACCGGGTGGCCCGGGCTTGCCTGCCCGCTTGCGAGGGGGGGGCGCTGAACGCGAACCGGGCGCGGCCAGCACGAGCCAGCCCCCGCGCGCCTTCGCGCTCCATCCCCCCGGCAACTCCAGCCGCGCCGCCGCCGCCGGGCGGCCGAGGCGAGCGAGCAGCATGGCCAGCGCCGGCCGCTGCAGCCCGCTCGAGGCGGGGTTCGCGCGCTTCCACCACAGCCGGAACGCCGCCGCC
>JADLGX010000566.1 GCA_020849095.1 Candidatus Eiseniibacteriota bacterium | reverse complement strand
TGGCCACGAGCAGCGCGAGCGTCACCAGCCACACGATGGCCAGGGGGCGCCACGCGCTCCGCCGCAGCGCCACCACGAACCCCGCCACCCAGATCGCCGCCGCCCCGGGTCCCAGGACGAGCAACTGGGCGCCGAGCAAGCCGGCCAGGTCCAGCGGCTGCATCTTGTGCGTCGAGGCGTTGCGCATGAACTCGAGCGTCGGCCAGCCGTTTCGCGTCTCCCACACGAGGTTCGGCGCCACGATCGCGCCGGCCAGCAGCGCCGCCAGATACGGCCACGGCGTGAGCAACTGCCGCCGCGCGGGGCTCGCGACGAGCGCCACCGCCAGTCCGGCGCCCAGCCACGCCACGCTCCACTTGCCGAGCAACCCCAGCCCCAGCGCCACGCCGAGCGCCAGCCACGCGCGCGCGCCACCACGGGCGAACGCGCGCAGCGCCAGCAGGGTCGCGAGCGCCCAGAAGACCAGGTCGAACGCGTTCATCGAATAGGTGTGAGTCGCCGACAGCACGATCGGCGCCACTCCCAATGCGGCGGCCGCCACGACCTGCGCCCAGCGACCGCCGCCCATTTCGCGCGCGAGCGCGCCGCTGAGGAACACGAGCAGCGTGCCCGCGGCGACGGCCGCCAGCCGCGCCACGGCCAGCGAGTCGCCCGCGATCGCGCGCAGCGCGGCGAGGATCGCGATCGACAGCGGCGGATGATCGACGTACCCCCACGCCAGCCGTTTCGCGCACGACAGGTAGTAGAGCTCGTCGCGGAACCAGCCGTAGCGCGTCAGGCAGCTCAGGTGAATCGCCAGAACGGCGGCGGCGACCAGGGCCAGCGCGACGACGGCCAATGGGGCGCGCGAACGACCCGACGATTCTCGATCCGGCATCGGCGCTCCTCCGTGCAGAAGGTGAAGCCGCATCCTGTCCACGGCCGCGCCCCGGCGCAAGCGGCTCCCTTCCGCTGGCGCCCGCCGCCGCGCTCGGGCACACTGCGCCCCCTGCCATGGACACCTGCCCGGACCTTTCGGTCGTCATTCCCGCCTACAACGAGGTGGACAACCTCGCCCCCCTGTTCGCCGAGATGCGCGCCGCGCTCGAAGCGACCGGTCGCTCGTGGGAGCTGCTCATGGTGGACGACGGCAGCACCGACGGCACCGCGCAGGCCATGCAGGCCGAGGCCGCCCGCGACTCCCGGGTGAAGGCGTTGCTCCTCGAACGCAACGCCGGCCAGAGCGCCGCGCTCGCCGCGGGGCTGTCGCGCGCGACCGGGCACGTCATCGTGACGCTCGATGCCGACCTGCAGAACGATCCGGCCGACCTGCCGCGCCTGCTCGCGGCGCTCGAGAACGCCGACGTGGTCTCGGGCGTGCGGTCCCACCGCCAGGACACGTGGGTGCGGCTGGCCTCGTCACGCATCGCCAACGCGACGCGGCGCGCCGTGCTGGGCGACCCGGTCACCGACATCGGCTGCTCGTTCAAGGCGTACCGCCGCGAGATGCTCGAAGGACTGCCGATGTTCGTGGGCGTGCACCGCTTCCTGCCCGCGCTCTGCGTCTTTCGCGGCGCGCGCTTCGCCGAAGTGGCGCTGTCCCATCGCGCGCGGCGACACGGCGTCAGCAAGTACGGCGTCGGCAACCGGCTGTGGCGGGGACTGGCCGACCTGATCGGCGTGCAGTGGCTCAAGACCCGGCTCGTGAAGTACCGCATCTGCGACGAGCGCCGCTGACTCCTGGCCGGCACCGAGCCCGGCCAGAGCCGAGCCGCCCCGGCCCAATCCTGTCCGCTCGCACCGGCCGATTCGCGCCCGCCACGCCGCAGGCGCGACGTTTTGCCGCGCTGGCGCTGCGTCAGGGTGACGCGCCCGCGCCGGAGCCAACCGCCTGCGGCAATGGGCGTTTCGCACGATCGCCCGCCCGCGCCCCGCACTGACCGGCATTTGCGGCCGCACCCCTGCGACTTGTTGGCACCGGTCGTGCTGAGTGTCAGGGCGTCACCGGCATCGGAACCGGTGATGAAGTGACAACTGAATAGCTGTAGCAGCGCTGACCCCTCGGGGCAGCTTCGAACACCCCCTCGGATTCGGAGATTGCCGTGAAGCGCTTCTTCAGGCCCGTCGCCACCATTTCGCATGGTGGAGGACGCCCGCCCAAAGGCGCGCCGCGTGAGCGGAAACATTCGCACACGCACGAGTCATCCTCTGGCTCGTGTGCCGCCACTTCACTGCCACTCTTCAGATCTACAGGGCCTCGCTTCCGCGATCTCGCTCGCTCGAGTGCCCCCTCGCACTTGCTCGCGCCAGCTCGTTGAAACGAACTGAATCCGGTTCACCGTTCGCTTCGCTGGTGCGACTTGGCCCCCCTCGCCGATCCGCGTCACGAAACGCACGAAGCCGGAATCAGTTTCCGTCCTCACCGCGTGCGTGATGCGTGCCCCCCTCGGCGCTCATCTGCCGCGGTGGGACGGAGACCCTGACCGTTCGAGCTGGAACACCTCGTGCCGCAGCCGGCCTCGCCCCCTCGCGATTCCGGAATCGGCCGTGGTGCCCCATGTCTCGCCTTGCTCGCAGGGCCCCGTCCCCCTCGGCGGAAGCCACGCGGCTCGGCGAACAAACGTTTCGCCCAAAGCAGCGTGGTCCCCCTCGGCCGCGCGGCGCCTGCGAAGCGTTGCGGATCGCCGCCGTTCTCCAACTCGGGCTTCGCCACCCCTCGACGGGCCCGGGACGGAAGCGGCGGCATTCGTTTTTCCCGTTTTCCCGTATGATGCGCGCGCTCCCACCGGCCCACTTCCTCGGAGGAATCGCATCGTGCGCGCATTCGTGTTCCCGGCCCTGTTCGTGGCCGCGCTTCTCTCGTTCCCCTCGCCGGCCGCGGCGCAGAACGCGCCCGCTTCCTCGGCGCCAGTGCTCACCACGAACCCGTTCACGGGCGTGGACTTCCTCACCGCCACCGTGTTCCAGGAAGGGCAGACCTCGTTCTCGGGCGTCGCGCTGCGCGCGCGCATGCAGAACGCGCGGGTCGTGAGCCAGATGGACTTCCTGCCGACGGTCGAGTACTGGCAGACCAATGTCAGCGCGCTGGGTTTTCGCACCACGCGTCGCGACGCCACGCTGGGCGGGTTCGCGCGCTGGACGTTTCCCTCGTCGCGCGCCTGGAACCCCTACCTGGGCGCCGGCCTGGGCATTCACTTCATGCACAGCGCGGTACAGTCGCCGGACACGCGCATTGAGGACGACACCGTGCGCGGCGCGGTGGCCGCCATCGCCGGGTTGTCGTTCGGCAACAACGAGCGCTTCGGCAACTTTCTCGAACTCGAGCTTCACCACCTGGGCGGCGAGCGCCAGCTCAAGTTCAACATGGGCATGAGCTGGAACATCAACGTGCACCCCGCGCCCTGACGGTGACGCGGCGCGAAGCTGGAACGCGAAACGGCGGCGGGGCCGGGAGCCCTGCCGCCGTTTCGCGTTTCGTGACAGCCGGCTAGTAGGAAAACCCCAGCAGGCTCGGGTCCGGCATCAGCTCGGGACTCCACGGATCGGCGAGCATGTCCACTTCGCACGGCTGCGGGACCACGCTCTCCGTGGCGTTCCTCACGTCCGCCATCATCTGCGGGGCGTACGGGCAGAAGGGCGTCGTGAGCATCATCCGCACGAGCGTCTTGCCCTTGAGGAAGTGTATCTCCCGGATCAG
>JADLGX010000565.1 GCA_020849095.1 Candidatus Eiseniibacteriota bacterium | reverse complement strand
CTCTACTTGCCCGCCGCCCGCCGGAGCCTCCGTAGGCAGGCAACGACGATCTCCGCCGCGCCCTTCTGGACAGCGTCGTCCTCGTCTTCAGGCTTCGACACGATCTTGGCCACTTGCCCGCTCATCTGCGCGCGCCGGCCGAGCGTGAACGCGAAAATCGGACGAGCGTGAACGCCAAGATCGGCGGCGTGTGAACGCCGAGATCGGCATCGTGAACGCGAAAATCGGCCATCGTGAACACCGGGATCGGCATCGTGAACGCCGAAATCGGGGCCGTGAACGCCTGGATCGCCGGGCGTGAACGGCAAGGCTTGGCCTGGGCCGGGCCCTGCGAGGCGACTGCTGGACGACTCGAACCACACCCGCCCGCGGAGGGCGGATGTCGAACACGAGGCTGTCTATGCGCAAGGTCAGGGAAGTTCTGCGGCTCACGCACGAGGTGAAGCTGCCGTATCGGGAAGTGGCGGTGAGCGCCGGCGTCTCCGTCGGCGTCGTCAGCAAGATCGTCAACCGGGCGAAGAAGGCAGGGCTGGCGTGGGCGGAGGTGTCGGGGCTCGATGAGGCGACGCTCGAGGTGCGCCTGAACGGGCCGGTCGTTGAGGCCGGTGCCCAGCGGGACGAGCCGGACCCGATCTGGATCCACGTCGAGAAGATGAAGCCCGGGGTGACGCTCGAGCTGCTGCACATCGAGTACATCGAGGGGCACCCGAACGGGCTGCGCTACACCGCGTTCTGCGAACGCTACCGGGCCTGGCTCGCGCGGCGGAAGCTCACGATGCGCCAGAGCCACAAGGCTGGCGAGCGCGCGTTCGTCGACTACTCGGGCAAGCGCCCGTGGATCGTGGACAGGAAGACGGGGGAGCGGCAGCCCGTCGAGCTGTTTGTCGGTGTGCTCGGGGCCTCGAACTTCACGTTCGCTGAGGCCACGCGGACGCAGCAGAGCGTCGACTTCATCCAGAGCCACGTGCGGATGCTGGAGTACTTCGAGGGCGCGCCCGCGCTCATCGTCCCCGACAACCTCAAGAGCGGGGTGACGACGGCGTCCTGGTACGACCCGGAGGTCCAGCGCACGTACGAGGAGCTCGCGGCGCACTACTCCACGGCGGTGCTGCCTGCGCGTCCCAAGAAGCCGCGTGACAAAGCGAAGGTGGAGGTCGCCGTGCAGGTCGTCCAGCGGTGGATCCTCGGGCGCATCCGCAACGAGGTGTTCTTCACGCTGGACGCACTGAACGAGCGGATCCGCGAGTTGCTCGAGCTGCTCAACGATCGGCCGATGCGCGCGTACCGAAAGAGCCGTCGCGAGCTGTACGTGCTCCTCGACAAGCCCGCGCTCAAGCCGCTGCCCGTCGAGCGCTTCGTCTACTCGGAGTGGGGAACGGCGCGGCTGAACATCGACTACCACGCGACCTTCGACGAGAACTTCTACTCGGCGCCCTACGGCCTCGTGCACGAGCATCTCGACGTGCGGGCGACGGCGCTGACGGTGGAGCTGTACTTCAAGGCCCAACGCGTCGGCTCCCATGTGCGCAGCTACGCCAAGGGGAAGTACGTGACGACGACCGCGCACATGCCGAAGGCGCATCAGGAGCACCTGGAGTGGCCACCGTCGCGGGTGATCGACTGGGCGGGGAAGATCGGGCCTCACGTGAAGGCGTTGATCGAGGCGCTGCTGGCGGAGCGGAAGCACCCCGAGCAAGGTTATCGCCCGAGCCTCGGCATCATTCGGCTCGCGAAGACGTACGGCAACGAGCGCGTCGACAAGGCGTGCAAGCGCGCGCACATGGCCGGCGCCCGCAACTACAGGCACGTCGCCGCGATCCTCAAGAACCACCTCGACGATGCGCCGATGCCCGACGCTGTCGACGACAACAGGCCGCGCGTCGACCACGAGAACATCCGCGGCCCTGGCTACTACAACTGAGAGGAGAGACATGTTGACCGAACCGACCATCGACAAGCTGAGGAGCATCTGGCTCTACGGAATGGCCGACGCCTACGTCGACCAGCAGAAGGGCACGGAGGTGAAGAGCATGGACTTCGACGACCGCTTCGGGCTGCTCGTCGACGCCGAGTGGCTCTTTCGCCAGAACCGGCGGACGAAGCGCCGTATGAAGGAGGCGAAGCTGCGGCTCACGCAGGCGTGCATCGAGGACGTCGACACCGGGGCGGCTCGCGGCATCGAGAAGGGCGTGCTCATGCGCTTGGCGACGTGCGCGTTCATCGACGAGAAGCTCAACGTGATCATCACGGGCGCTACCGGCACCGGGAAGACGTACCTCGGGTGCGCGCTCGCCCAGGCCGCAATCCGCAAGAACCGCAGTGCCGTCTACCGCCGAGCCTCGCGCCTCTACGAGGAGATGGCACTCGCCCGCGTCGACGGCACGTACGCGAAGATGCTGCTCCGGCTTGCCCGCGTCGACGTCCTCATCATCGATGACTTCGGCCTGGCGACCATGAAGGACCAGGACAGGCAGGGCCTCCTCGACGTCCTGGAGGACCGCTACGGCAATCGCTCCACGATCATCACGACCCAGCTTCCCACCAAGGCCTGGCACGACTACATCAACGATCCGACGGTCGCGGACTCCATCTGCGATCGCGTCGTGCACAACGCCCACCGGATCGAGCTCAAGGGCGCATCCCGGCGGAAGGAGAAGGCCACCAAGGATTGAATACCGTCGGAAAGCGTCGCTCCGATCACGATCACCGATCCGAGCGTTCACGCCGTCCCGATCTTGGCGTTCACGATGGCCGTAACGCGCAGCAAGCGGGCACAGCAAGAGGATCAGCGGGAATGTAGGCTTCGGGTGGTCCTCCGCGACCAGGAAGGCCAGGTAGTAGAACGCCGCAACGGCAGCCTCGATGCCGACGAGCCGCGATGCCCCGCTTCTGGGAGCCTGATCGCTCCGGTCAGGAACACCAGGTGACTATTCAGAGCAGTCTTCAGTGGCGGGGCAGTCCGGGCACCCGCCGAGCTGGCCCATGGTTTGGTCGTCCACGCGGTGCGCCGCCGTGCCCTCCTGAATGGCGGCGCGCAACTCGTCGTGCGTGAAGCCGGACGCCGCTACCTCCTCGTCGGAGGCCCTGAGCACCGGCTGTTTGTGGGCCAGACCGTCCGGGATCACGACGTCGCCACAGGCGATGGTGACGGGCTCTCCGTCGTAGGGAACCCACCTGTACGCCGAGAGGTAGCCGGGCCCCTGCACCGGGAAGTTCCCCGGCAGGCCGATCGTGTAGTCCTCAAAAGCCGGCGCGTCGACGGGGAGGTAGAGACCGTCGGGGGCCCAATCGACCTCGAACGCGACGGACGCGACCCGCCGGACGTCCGAGCACTCTTGGAGGCGTTCAAGGTCGTGCGTACAGTCCGCGCCGCGCCTT
>JADLGX010000564.1 GCA_020849095.1 Candidatus Eiseniibacteriota bacterium | reverse complement strand
TGTTGAGAGTGGTCAGCACGCGCTGGCGCGCCTGCGCCCTGGTGATCCAGCCGTGGTCCGACGCCACGCAGATGGCGCTCAGCCCAAACCCGGTCGAGGCGATGCTGCACACCGAGCCCGGCGTGCTCCGATCGCGGATGAGCCCGTTCGCGGGATTGGCCTCGTCCCAGAAGTACAGGAAGCCGGTGTACTGCAGCGAGTCGAGCACCGCTTCGCGGCTCTGCGCGAAGGCGGTCGTCGCGAGGCAGAGCATCGCGAGAAGAGTCAGGACCAGGCGTTTCATGTTTCTACCTTTCGAGCCCGCGCCCGCGGGGGCCGGAGCTGAATGTCGCACGTCAATGCCTAGCGGCTCGAAGTCGCTGTCCGCCGGAGCGTTTCCCCGGCGTGTTCCGCGAGCGGGCCCCCACCCCCTGAGGGTGAGGGTGGCCCGCCCAATTCTACTCACACTCAGTAGCCGATGCCCACCGTCACGCGATGCGAGCTGCCCAGGCGGCCCTGATCGGCCCATGCGTAGTCCAGCCGGTAGCGATAGGCGTCGAAACGCCCGTTGACGCCGGCCCCCAGCGTGAGCCCCACCTCGGAGTCGCGCAGGAACAGACCCTGCCACCCGGCACGCACCGCGACCACCTCGCGCATGGCGTACTCGGCGCCCAGGCTGACGGACTCCGAGTTGTCGTTCGGATGGAACGCATCCACGGCCAGCAGCAACCGGTCGTCGTGCCCGATCTTGTACGGCATGCCCAGGCCGACGCGGAACATCACCGGAACCGCGAACGCGTCCGTGTAGCGGATGCCGGGCAGGCTGCTGTTGTCGCCGTTCTGCCCCGGCACGTTGTCGTACGTGAACCGCAGGTCACGACCGTCGAAAGCGGCGCGCGTTCCGAAGTTCGTCAGGCTCGAGCCGATCCGCAGTCCGTTCTCGGACACGCGATAGAGCGTGCCGATGCTCATGGTGACCGCGCTGGCGGACGTGTGCCAGATGGTCTCCTGGAGATAGTTGATCTGCAGGCCCGCCGAGAACCGGGTCGAGATCTGCCGGCCGTACCCGAGCGAGATGGCCACGTCGGAGACCTGGAACATCTCTCCCGTGCCCAGCGGTTGCTCGACGGTGCGGACGGCGATGTCCCCCGAGTTCAGCGCGGTGGCCGCGGCGAACGCCGTCCCCCAGTCGCCGAGCGGGATCGCGGTCGCCACGTAGTCGTGGCGGATGTCCGCGATCCACGCGTTGTGCGAGAACGCCACCTGCGCGTTCGAGATGCCGCCGAGCGCGGCGGGGTTGTAGTAGGCGGCGGTGATGCCTTCGTACAGCGCGACGCCGGCATTGCCCATGCCCGCGACGCGGGCGCTGGGCTCGATCAGCGTGAACGACCCGAACGTGGTTCCGGTGTTGGTCTGGGAGAGCGCCGGAGCGCCCCAGGCCAGGAGGAACGCGACGGCGGCCAGACTGCGGATGAAGCGGACAGGCGTGATCATGGCGTCCTCCTTTCTCACTTGATGATGGCGAACTTGCCGATGTACTTGCCCATGCCGGGCGCGTCCACGTGGAACACGTAGAGGCCGGGGGCCACGTCGAGGTTGTCCTTGGTGCGCAGGTCCCACGGCACGAAGCCGTTCATGGAACCGTCCTGCCGCAGCGTCTGCACGAGATCGCCGTGCACCGTGTAGATGCGGATCGAGGAGCCCATCGGGACGGCGCGGAACTCCATGCGGCGGTCACCGCGGCCCGACACGTTGAAGCGCTGCGGCTCGAAGCTCGCGGCCGCGACGTAGGGATTGGGGACCACGTAGGGCTTGTCGGACCACGCGGCCTGCGCTCCCGCGGCGCTCACACCCTGCGCGCCGCTCACGAACGTGAACGTGTCCGCCACTCCCAGCGTGGTGTGCAGGCGCAGGTTCCAGACGTCGCCCAGGTTCGGGCGAGACAGCGTGTCCGGCGCCACCACCGCCGTGGGATCCAGCGTGATGCGCCAGGTCGGCTGGGCGGTCGTCGGGGCGAACCCGGCGTACGTCACGACCTCGATGTAGTCGGCGGTGGCGTTGATCGTGCCGTCGCGGCCGGCGTCGCGGAAGCGGAAGTTCATGCGGACGTCACCTGTGTCGGTGTGCGCCACGATGTAGAACTTGGCCGGATTGGCCCGATCGCTGCCCGAGATGCCCACGATCCCCGTGTCGCGCACGACATTGTCGAACACGATCGAGATGTCGTCCGGGTAGCCGGTGCGGCGCAGGTTGGACGAGAGCGTCGGCGCGAACGTGTCGTTGATCAGGAAGCGCGCGTTCGTGGTCGAGCCGGCGGCCCAGCCCGTGCTGTCGGTGCGCACGACGACGTCCGTGCGGGACTTGTTCACCCAGGGCAGCAGCCCGGCCCCGGTGGGCCCGATTCCCAGCGAATCGAAGTCCGATCCCGTCTTGAACAGGGTCTTGTGCGTCGTGCTGTCCCGCAACGTGTAGGTCATCGCCCGGACGCTGTCGGGCGAGTTGGTCTGGAAGGTCACCGTGAACAGGTGACCGTCCGGCACGATGTCACTGTTCACCACCTCGACATCCACCGTGCCCACTCCCCGTCCGGTGGCGTGGGTCGTGGCCGATGCGGAGGCTGCCGTCCAACCGCCGACACGCGGATTGGGACGGACGGCGACCACGTTGGTCGGCAGGATCAGCCCGCCTCGCGCCGTGCGCGAGACCGGAATCGAGTTCTCGGACGGATAAAACGACGTCGAGTCCGAGCCGGTGTCGAGCCCGCGGTCGTACGCGCAGACGGCGTAGTAGTACTGCATGCCGTTCGTGACCGTGGTGTCCGTCCACGTGTGCTTGATGCCCGTGTCCTCGCCCAGCCAGTACTGCACACCGCTCACGGCCATGCGCGAGTACCCGGTGACCAGGTTCTCATAGTCCATCTGGTGGATGGGCTGGCCGTTTCCGACCGGCTGCGTGCCCTGGCCGTTGTAGACCTTCTGCACGTCGCGGAAGTCGGGATCGGTCGAGCGGTAGATGCGATAGCCCTCGAAGTCGAAGTCGTGGGTCACCGGATCCACCGACCTCTCGGCGAGATCGTCCCACGACAGCCGCACGTAGCCGTCGCCGGCTTCGGCCGTGGCGACCGGGCGCGTCGGAGGCACCGCGAACTGGTAGTTCGCGTTGTAGATCTGCTGCACGGTCTGCACCGCGGCGCGCAGCTCGCTGAGCGTGCTGCCGTAGGCCAGCGCCAGGCTGAAGCGCTCACGCCCTCCGGCCTTGAGCGTGAACGGGCCGGAAGCGAACAGGAAGCCGATGTTGACGTTCGCCACCACCGACGAGTCGAACCGCGCCTGCGTGACCGGGTTCGTGAACGCGTCGTACAGGATGAGCGGCCAGTTCTTGCCGTCCACGTTGCAGAAGTTCACGTTGTGGAGCAGCTCCGGATGGTCGGTCGTGTTGGTGATCAGGTTCATCTTGAACCCGGTGAGCCCGATCTGGTCCGACTCGCTCACGTCCGTCTTGTCGAAGTTCGGCTCGCCGTTGGTCGGGATGCCGTCGAGTTCGCCCTGGTCGTTCGTCTCCGGCACGCCGTCGGCGCCCACGTCGTCGAGCTCGGCGTTCCAGTCCATGTCCTCGTCGCCCGTGTACCAGCGCGCGAGCCGGTAGGCCGCGTGCTTCTCGAGCCGGCCGTAGGCCTTGAACCACTTGGTCGTGTCGTAGGTGGCTTCGACATAGGCGCGAATGGCGTCCTGCCCCGTGATCAGGGTGCCGACGCCGGCGTCGCGCCGCTCGTTGAGCATGCCGTCGTCGTCGTTGTCCGAACCGTCGATCGCGTTGCCCGGAGTCTCGAGGTAGGCGTAGCCCATGTAGCCGGTGCGGGCGCAGTTGCCGTCGAGGCTCTTGCCGTGGCTGTTGTTGTCCCATGTGTAGACGAGGTTCATGCCGAACGACTTGTCGAAGAAGGCGTTGTCGTCGTCGGATTCCGCGACACCGTCGCAGGAAATGGCCGAGCCGCCCACGCCGGAGTCCATGTAGATGCCGAAGATGATGTTGTCGTCGTAGTCGGTCGTGCCTTCGTTGGCGATGTCGTAGTGCCAGAAGATCACGTTCCCGGCCTGCGGATTGGCCCACTGGAAACCGCGCGTCTCGACGCGCAGGCCCAGGCCGCGGCGCGACGGGTCGCGGGAGTCGGGATCGAACCGCCACGTGCTGTAGAAGTCGTCGTCCATGACCGTGTAGCTTTCCTGGTCGGCCGCGGGACGCTTGCCGAAGTAGCCGTTCCAGCTGCCGGCCCAGCCGGCGTCGTCGGCGTCGTCCAGCTTGTCGGGCCAGCGGTTGGGCCAGGTGCGCGGGTCGTGGCTGATGGCGGGCGAGCGCGCCCGGTTCGTGTCCGGGTCGGCCATGAAGAAGCCGGGGCGCGGCTCGAAGCGCATGGTCCGGTTGAACGGATCGAAGCACTGCCGTTCCCGATAGCCCGTCTCCATGATGTAGGAGTCGGTGTCGTCGGTCTGGCGGATCTTGGCCAGCACGAACGGCGTGATGCCGTCGCTGTAGTTCATGCCCGAGCCCTTCGGCGCTTCGGCCGAATGGAACACGGACAGGTCCACGTTGATCGGGTCGGTGGGATAGCCGCCGACCATGCCCCAGTTGTGGAACATGGTGCGGATGTTGTTGGCGTCGTGAAGGCCCTGGCGCTCCGCGTCGATGCGGCCGCGCAGTTCGGGCGAGATGACGGGCTCCAGCGCTCCGGCCGCGAACGCCGCGCCGGACGCCAGAACGCCCAGCAGCAGGGCGCCCGCCAGCGCGCGTGCGATCGTCTTGCGAATGGTCATGTCACTTCCCTCGTGACGGGGGTTCACAGTCATCAGTTGGACACGTTGAGCGAGAGGCCGAACTCGAGCCGGCGCGGACCGTAGAAGCGGGTCGGGTCGGCGAGCGTGCCCGCGTCTCGCACCGGGAATCGCGAGTAGTAGGGGCTGCCCGAGTTGGCGAACACGAAGCCGTTGAACGAGCGCGTGTCCATCAGGTTGAAGACACGGGCGAACACCGACGAGCCGAGACCGAACAGCCGGACCGAGCGCTGGGCGCGCAAGTCCACGACCATGCCCATGGGCTTGCGCCCGGAGTTTGCCTCGAGTCCGCCGCCGAATCCCGTCTCGATCTCGGGCGTGTAGGGCATGCCGCTCGCGATCTTGATCGCCGCGCTGACGTTGTACTTCTGCGGCTGCGCCAGAGTCATCGTGAGGTTGAGCGTGTGGCGCTGGTCCCAGTTGAAAGGCACCGAACGCGGCCGCGGGTCTTCGCCGCCGGCGGCGCGGGCTGCCGTCTCACGCGGATCGCTCGAGTTGCCCTGGGCCGACTGCCACGTGTAGTCCACCGTGGAGCTGAACGGTCCCTTGGCGCGCTTGGTCAGCGAAACGGTGAACCCGATCACGTTGCCGAAGTCCACGTTGGTCAGGCGTGAGTACTGGGCGCCGTTGTAGGTCTCGATGAACTCGGTGCCGAGCAGGTCGCGCACGTCCTTGAAGAACGCGGTCACGTCCACTCCCAGGAACTCGTTGATCGCGTGCTTGTACCCGAACTGGTACTGCACCGTCCGCTCCGGACGGATGTCCGGGTTGCCCATCGTCGGGGACGTCTCACCGGCCTGCAGGTCCTTGAGCTCGTCGTAGTCCGCGTGCTCGAAGATCTGGCCGAGGCCGGGGAACTGGTAGAAGTGGCCGTACGCGAAGAACAGCGCGGCGTTCTGGCCGATCGGGTACGAGATGCCCACTCGCGGGGCGACCGAGTACTTCGGCTTCGTGTCCACGTCCTTCGACTGCGGCACTCCCGAGATGGAGTTGGCCGGATTGGCCAGGTCGCTCGGCAGGCTGGAGCGCGCGTCGAAGTACTCGAAGCGCAGCCCCGCGCGCACCGTGAGGTCGTTCCACTCCAGCTCTTCCTGCGCGAATGCCGCGCCGAGGAACGGGCGGTACTCCTGCACGCCGGGAAACTCGGCGGAGTAGTCGGTGACGCGCATCAGCTGCTGGGCGCCGCCGAAAGCGGTGTCCGCGCCGTACCGCAGGTATCCGGGAACGCCGAACGAGACGTGCGGCGCCTGGAACTCGGCGCCCACCTTGAGCTGGCGCTCCTTGCTGAGCTGATCCACGTAGGAACCCTTCAGCACGGCGCCGTTGGTCTTCTGGCGGAACCGGGTGAAGTCCACTCCCTCCACGATGGCGCCATTCTCGTACTCGCCGCTGCTGAGCGTGGGGCCGTACGCGTCGTAGCGCGGGTCCCAGACGTCCTCGAACGCGAAGTCCCGATAGTTGAAGTAGTTCTGCCGCGCGCTGAGCGTGTAGAACCGCGACGTGCTCAGCGTGTGGGTGACATCCATGCCCTGCACGAGCGAAATCGTGCGCTGCTTGCTGGCGCCTTCGGGGTTGAGGCGATAGCCCCACTTGAGCGCGCGCGCGTCGGTCACGTTGAGGATCGCCTGGTAGCTCACTTCGAGGTTCGCGAGCGAACGATTGCTCAGCTTGGTGATTCCCGACCACTCGTGCGTGTAGCCCAGGGGAACGGTCGCGCCATCGCCGCTCGGGCGGAACGTGAGCGTGGCGACATCGCTGGAATCGCCCGGCATGAAGCGGCGCTCGCCGAACACCCACTCGTCGTTCACGTAGTGGCGCGCGCTGAGCAGGTAGGTGGTCTTGGGGAGCTTGGTCGGCCCGTGCATCGTGACCTGGTAGTTCTGCTGCGAGGCCGGGCGAAGCTCGAAGTCCCGGATGCGCGCGTCGCTGCCGGGGTACAGCGGGCCGCCCGAGAAGACCTCGGCGTCCCAGTGGAACTGCTCCGTGCCGCGCTTGAGGACGGCGTTCACCACGCCGCTCATGGCCTGGCCGTACTCGGCGTCGAACGTCCCGCTGATGACCTGCACTTCCTCGAGCAGCGAACGGTCCAGGCGCAGCGTGGACTTGTTGTCGTAGCTGTTGTTCACGCTGACGCCGTCCACCTGGTACTGCACTTCGCCGGTGCGCCCGCCGCGGAAGTGGCCGTCGACGACTCCGGCCTGCAGGTTGACGATGTCCTGCAGTTCCTGGACGGGCAGCGCCTGCAGCTGTTCGCGGTTCACCGTCGCGATGTTGCTCGTGCGATGGACTTCGACCACCGGGCGGCGCGCGCTGACCACGGTCTCCTTCATCTCGACCGCGGACTCGCGCATCTCGATGTCCAGCCGGGTGGTGTTGTCCGCGGCGATGTCGACGTTCTGGACCGCGACCGGCCCGTAGCCGATGAGCCCGGCCTTCACCTCGAACTTGCCCGAGGGAATGTTGATGATCATGAAGCGGCCCGCTTCGTCGGTGATGCCGCCCAGCGGCGCCCCGACGATGCGCACGGTCACACCCGGGAGGGGTTCCTTGCGCGGTCCGGTGACTTTTCCGGTGAGTTTTCCCGTGGTGCCCGCGAATGACGCTCCCACGCACACCACGGCCAGCAACGCCGCTCCGGTGAGCGTTCGCGACAGCGCGCGACCGATGCTCCGGCGATCCATGACGGACTCCCTCTCCTGATCCGGTGTTCCCGCCAGACCGAGCGGGGCGGCCCTTTCGGAACGCCCCGCCGGTCGTGACCGGACGACTCGTGTCTACCGCAGGACCATCATCTTGCCCGACAACGTGGCCTTCTTGACGCCGGCCGCGTTGCGGATGTTCACGCGATACATGTACACGCCCGCGGAGGGCGCGAACTGAGGCATGCGGATCTCGCGCTGACCGGCCGTCTGCAGGCCGGCGGAACGCGAGGCCACGGTGCGGCCCTGGAGGTCGAACACTTCGACGTCGACCAGGGACGCCTCGGGCAGCGCGTAGCGGATGACCGCGCCGCGCTGGACCGGGTTGGGATAGCTGCCGAGGAGCGAATACCCGGTCACCTGCGGGCCGCCGTCCTCGACGCCCGTGACCTGGATCGCCGGGTTCATGAATGCGATACACGGACCGTCCGTCGCGTCCCACTCGCGGAAGAACCAACGGCGCGTGCCGTAGCTGTCCGTGATGGGCGAGTACGAATCGCCGTCCATGAGGTCGAGCGAGAAGTACAGCGCGCCGTCGCCCAGGCCAGCCGGATAGCCGAACTGACGCAGGTTGACGGCCATTTCAGCCGTGTAGCCTGCGTCCACGTCCACGCCCAGAGTGTCCACCGTGGTGCCGGGCTTGAGCGCCAGGTTGCAGCGAACGGCGCCAACCGTGTCACGCAGGAACGTCAGCTCGTCGGCCGTCTTGAGCGTGCCGCCGGCGCCGACGTAGAACGACATCTTGTGGCCCTTCAGGTTGCGATCGTCGCCCTTGAGCACGCGGTCGTTGATGGCGACGACGAAGCCGTCCCAGCGGTCGCTCAGCGAGTGTGCCTGCACCACCTGATCGTTGACGTCGAAGCCCAGGTAGAGCGTGTCGCCCTTGAAGAAGTACTTCACGAACGCGTCACCGGGGTCCGCAATGAACGCTTCGCCATTGTTGCCATTGACCGGAGGCTGATACTGGCCCGAGCGGAAGGGGCCGGTGCCGGGGTAGGTCAACAGTTGCGCCGCGTCGTCGTACGTCATCCGCAGGCTCGGTGCATTCTGCCACACCGGTTCCGTCAGCTGGCCGTCCACCACCGGCGCATCGAAGCTGCCGGCGGAAGGAATGTTCATGTCGGGGCCGAATACCGGCACGGCACCCGAGGCCACGGTCACGCTGGGCTTGGCGAGCACGTTGACATGGTGGAACCAGGAGGCATTGCCCCAAGGTCCCTGGACCCACGTGCGATTGACCGCAAAGCGAAAGAAGTTCGTGATCGGCCAGAAGTTGTCCATGTCGTAGAGCGAACAGTTCCACTCCACGGCGTCACCATCGGCGTCGGTCACGTCATAGCCGTTCGAGGTCAGGTCGAATCGCATCTCGATCGTGTAGCCCCGATCGGACAGCGTGTCGGAGTTCACCGTCCCGTCCACGGTGAATCTTGCGTCCCACGCCTGCAGCTGCTCGGGGGTCGGAGGCGTTCCGGGGGGCCAGGTGCGCCAGTGGCCGATCATGCTCATCGGCTTGTTGATCGCGAGGGGCTCGGTATCCCCGGACTCCGGCGGCCACCACCACGACATGAAGTGCTCGCGCGGCGGCGCGGGGCGATAGGTATCGTCGTGCCCCTTGAGCCCCATGAGCAGGCCGTCGAACCGATTGAACAGAGCCGAGCCGCCGAGCGAGCTGTCGCGCACGGTCACGCCGAGCCACAGCTGGTTGCCGACGACGAGGAACCGGAAGACACCGCGGTTCGGATCGGCCGAGACGAATCCGCCCTCGTCCTTCCAACCCGATCCCGGGATGGGACCGTCCTGCCGCGTGGTGATGATGAGGGATTCCGCCTGCGCCCACTCGGGCTCCGACAGCACGCCGTCGAGAGTGAGTGCGGCGCCATTCGTGGAGCGCGCCCAGATGTAGTCGTGGCGCTGGAACTGCGCCCAACTCGGGAGCGCAGAACAGAGCAACGTGCCCAGCATCAGGGCCGCTACGAGTCCTGCCTTCTTCATGGTGAAAGCCTCCTCCGTGATGTGTCGTTTCGAAACAACTCGGGACTTCGAGAAGGAAAGGGTGGTTCGGGGTGCTGCCGTCTGCTTCGAGCTCAGCTGAAGGTCTTCGCGGGTTGCTCGTACACGGGTCTCGTCGGCAATGCTGTCCTCCCCCGCCGTGGTCTTGCTGCGTTTCGGTTCGACTTCAGGCGGTCGCGCCGTCGCTGCCGGCCGCGAGCCGCTCGTCCCGGTGGTGCGAGGGCGAGGAAGGCGTGCGGCGCCGGGAGCGAGCGCCCCGCGCCTCACCGGTCCCGGGAACGGGAGCGCCGCAGGAGCGGCGCACCACGAGCGAGGCCGGAAGCACTTCACGCTGCCCGTCGGCGGGGCGGCGCGTGCGGGCGAACGGAAGCAGCTGGTGCAATGCCCGTTCCCCCAGTGAGCAGGCGTCCACGCGCACGGTCGTGAGCGCGGGCGTCAGGTAGTGCGCGATCGCGATGTCGTCGAAACCGCAGATCGCCATGTCCTCGGGCACCCGGACCTCGGCGTCACGCAACGCGCTGAGAAGCCCGATCGCCATGTAGTCGTTGGCGCAGAACACCGCGCTCGGGCGCGGACGCATGCGGGCGAAGTCGGCCGCGGCCTGGAAGCCCGACGACTCGGTGAAGTCGCCGCCCACTTCGAGCGCCTCGTCCCACGCGAGTCCGTTGGCGGCGAGGGCGTCGCGATAGCCGCGCGCGCGCTCTTCGGCGTCGAGGTTGCCGAGCGGGCCCCGCAGGATGCCGATGCTGCGATGCCCGAGCTTGGCCAGGTGATCGACCGCCGCGAAGGCGCCGTCGTAGTTGGCGATCGAGAGCGCGCCGCATTCGGGCGCGTTGGCACCGGGATTGAGCAGCACCACGGGAAAACGCGTGGCGAACTCCTGGATGGCCGTGTGCGCGTCCGCGTCCGGCACCATCACGATGAGACCGTCGATGCGCCCGCGCAGCGCGCGGATGGCGGACACGATGGTCTCGGCGCTGGCGTGGAAGCTCGAAACGAGCACCTGGTACTTCTCCTGTCGCGCCGCGAGGTCGATGCCGCGGATGACTTCGGAGAAGAACTCGCCGTAGAGGTCGGGAAGCAGCACGCCGATCGCGTTCGTGCGATGCGTGATGAGGCTTCGTGCCGCGCTGTTGGGCCAGTAGTCGAGCCGTGCGGCGATGGAGCGGACGTGCGTCGCGGTCCCCTCGCTGACGAGCGCGGTCTGGTTGAATACCCGCGAGACGGTTGCGATCGACACTCCGGCTTCTCGCGCCACGTCACGAATGGTTGCCACGACCGACTCCGATGAGTTGGGGGCCTGAAGTTGTGCTCGGCGTGCGTTCGCGGACGCTCGGGAGGATCTCTCGACGCGCGAACGATGAAAACGATTACATGCGGTTGTTGGCTTTGTAAAGCAGGCGTTTTCCCGACGGCGCCATGGAGGGGGCCCACAGCCGTGGCCGCGGCCGCAACTCGCCTCTTCACTTCACGTTGAAGGCTCACGCGCCGATGGGTGGGCGGAAAGCGGGTGGACCTTTTCCGGGGCTGTCTCTATCCTGCCGCGAACTTTCGGCTGTGTCCCACCCACCCGCGGAACCGGAGCCACATGAAAACGTTTCCCGAAGGCTTCCTCTGGGGCGCCGCGACGAGCGCCTACCAGATCGAGGGCTCCCCTCTCGCCGACGGCGCGGGGTCGAACATCTGGCATCGCTTCACGCATTCACCCGGCCGCTCGGTGAACGGCGACACCGGTGACGTCGCATGCGATCACTACCGGCGCTGGGAGTCCGACGTCGAGCTGATGAAGGAACTCGGGCTGCAGTCGTACCGCTTCAGCCTCGCGTGGGCGCGCATTCTTCCCGAAGGCCGCGGCCGCGTGAACCAGAAGGGGCTCGACTTCTACCGGCGCCTCGTCGACCGGCTGCTGGAGCGCGGCATCAAGCCCAACATCACGCTGTATCACTGGGACCTGCCCACCGCGCTCGACGACCGAGGCGGCTGGCTCAATCCCGACATCGACGAGTGGTTCGCCGACTACGCGCAGGTGGCGTTCGACGCGTTCGCCGACCGCGTGCCGATGTGGGCGACGCTCAACGAACCGTGGGTCGCGGTGGACGGCGGCTACCTGCACGGCGTCCACGCGCCGGGCCACGCCAACCTGTTCGAAGCGCCGATCGCGGCGCACCGCCTGCTCCTGGCGCACGGCGCCGCCGTCGAGCGCTACCGGGCCGGGGGCTGGAAGCACCAGATCGGCATCGTGGTGAACCTGGAGCCCAAGGATCCCGCGAGCGACAGCCCCGAAGACGTCGCCGCCACGAGCCGCGCGCACACCTACTTCAACGAGCAGTACTGCGATGCGCTCTTTCTGGGCCGCTATCCCGACGGCATGCGCGAGATCTACGGCGACGCGTGGCCCGAATGGCCCGCGGCGGACCTCGCGCGCATCTCGGCGCCGCTGGATTTCCTCGGCATCAACTACTACACGCGCGCGCTGACGCGGTTCGACGCCGGGCGAGCGCCGGTCTTCGATGCGCGCGTGTCGCCAGACCATCCCGCCCGCATGACCACGGGATGGGAGTTCCATCCCGAGGGACTCACGCGCACGCTTCTGTGGGTGAAGGAGCGCTACGGGGACATGCCCATGTACGTCACCGAGAACGGCGGCGCCTACCCGGATCCGCCGACGGCGACGAACGGCCGTGTGGACGACCCGCTGCGCGTCGAGTGTTACCGGCAGAACCTGCTCGCCTGCCGCTCCGCGCTCGAACAGGGCGTGGACCTGCGCGGCTTCTTCGCGTGGTCCCTGATGGACAACCTCGAGTGGAGCGCCGGCTTTTCGCAGCGCTTCGGGCTCGTGCACGTGGACTTCGCCACCCAGCAGCGGACGATCAAGGCGAGCGGCGAGTTCTATCGCGAAGCGATCCGCACGCATGGCGCTTCGCTGGCCTGAGCCTTCACCGGAACCACGAAGCCCCGCGCGAGTGACTTCGCGCGGGGCTTCGCCGTTTCGTTCAGCGCCGCGGCTTGCGAGGCGGAGTCCGCTGCGGTTGCGGCTTCGCCGGCGGCGGATCGGGCCACCAGGACACGTCCGCGGGCAGCGAACGCACCACCACGGTCTCGTCCGGGGCGATCGCGCGGCGCTGGCCGTCCACCTGCACGGTGCGCGCCCAGACCGCGGGCAGGGCCAGCACGATGCCGCCGCGCGGGACGCGCATGTCGCGCGACTCGACGGTGGCGAACAGGCGCGGCGCCTGCCCCGGTCCCGCCTGCCGGCGGAGCGTGAAGCTGACCGTTCCCCAGCGCGTGTGCAGGTCGCGCACCACGACTCCGCCGTCGAGCCAGGCCTCGGTCACGCCGGCGCCGATCACGAGCGACGAGTCCGCCTCGCGCTCGTAGGCCAGCATGTCGAGCATGGACCGGACGTAGTCGGTGCCGCACCACGTGTGAGGCATGTCGCCGATGAAGCGCGGCGTGCGCTCGCCGTTCCACACCACCTCGGCCCAGTGCTGGAAACCGTGCGGACGGCGGTCGCCCATGAACCACTGCAGCGCCTCGTGCGCGCGGTCGCGCCAGCCCAGCCGGACCATGGCGCCCACGTTGCGCCATTCGTACGGCGTGTAGTTCTCCCACTCTTCCCGCCCTGAAGCCCGGGCCGTGAAGAACTCCCAGTACTTCTCGTACGTGCGCTCCAGCGCGCCCCGCGGCAGCACCCCTTCGGCGTCACCCGGCGTCATCCCGATGGACGTGCTCGTCGGATCGAAATCCCCCAGGTCGGCGCAGCCGGGCAGGTAGTCGATGTTCTTCGCCTTCATCGTCGCCTCGAGCGAGGCGACGAGGTCCTTCTCGAACTCGTCGCGATCGCGCTCGAGGGACGCGCGCTCGGGCTTGTCCAGCACGCCCGCGAGGAACGCGGCGTCCTTGAACCCGCGCAGCGCCCAGAAGCAGTCCCAGTAGGAATGCATGGGCTTGGCCGAGTAGCCCTCGTGACTGATCGAGGGGGGCAGCAGCCCGAAGTAACGCTCGTTGCCGGGCGCGCGCCACTCGTCGGTGCGCCGCTGCGCGCGCAGCGTGTCCAGGTAGGCCGCGGCTCCGGCCACGTGAGGCCACATGCGTTCCGCGAACTCGAGATCGCCCGTGTAGCGGTAGTACTCCGTGATCAGGAAGATGAGCTCGCCGCTGCTGTCGTGCTCGGGCACGGGATCCGCGCCGCGATGGTCCACGCAGCACGGCGACTTGCCGTTGGCGTACTGGTAGGGGGCGAACCACTCGATGAACTCGCGCACGGCCTGCGTCTCGCCCAGCCGCAGGAGCGCGCTCGAGGTGAGCGAGCCGTCGCGAATCCACGAGCGCGCGTAGGAGCGCGTGCCGGGCTGGATCGCGGGACCGTTGCGATTGACCAGCACCCACGCGAGCTGGGCCTTGAGCGCGTGGATGGCGTTCGAGTCCGGCAGCTGGATGGTCACGCGGTCCTGGCGCGCCTTCCACCGGGCCTCGCACGCGCGCTGCATCTCGTCCGCGTAGCGGGTCACGGTGGCTTCGTCACCCGGGAATCCGGGGGGCTGCGGCGCGTCGTGCAGCGGCACGAGCAGCGCCACCTCGCGCGAGCCGCCGGCGGGCACGTCGAGCACGTACTGCAGGGCGCCGGAGACGAGGCCCTCGGAATCGGTCATGCGCGCGGCGCGCGGCAGCGTTCCCGCGCGCAGGAAGTCCACGATGTCGCCCTGCGCGAAGGTGGCCGCGCCGAACGCATCGGGAGTCGTGAGGCTGACGACGCCCTTGTCCTTTCCCGCCCTCACGACGCGGTCGTCCCAGGCCAGTTCGGGGATGGGCGCGAACCCGCCCGCGGTGTTGAGGAACTGCGACGGCGGGTTCACCTGGAACGGGCGCAGCGCCAGATAGAGCGTGTCGCGGCGCGCCTCGGCGCCCGTGTTGCGCAGGCGGTAGCGCACGAGCATCGCGGACTTGCCGGGTCCGCCGATGGCGAACGCCGTGATCGAGAACCGCAGGTCCTCGTACGCCCACTCGGCGACCGGAACGGGCAGGTAGCCTTCGCGCAGGGCGGGAGTGCTGCGCACGTCGTTCCAGCCGACCAGCCGGCCGCGGTCGCGCAGGAACGGTTCGATGGCGAACGCCCCTTTGCCGGTTTCGACCCGGCCGTACTCGTCGAACAGGCCCTCGGCCGAATCGAAGTCCACCCCGACGACGGTCCAGTAGGTCATCTCGCCGAGCGTCGCTCGCGGATACGAGCCGCGCGGAGCGTCGGCCGCCACCGCCGCGTAGAACCGGTCGCGCGAGGCGCCCCACTCCAGCGGCTTCACGTCGAGCGTGGCGAGCGCCACGGCCGCCGCGCCGGGCGCGGCGCGCAGCACGCGAAGGCGCAGGAAGCGCGCTTCGGAGTCGGACATGAGCAGGTAGTCGCGACCGCCGTTCGAGCCGCGCACCACCCGCGCCTCCGTCCACGACTTGCCGTCCCCCGACAGGTCCACGGCGTAGTCCAGAGCGTGGCGGCCGGCCGCCCAGTCCAGCACCAGCCCGCCGAAGTCGCGATCCGCCCCGAAGTCGAGCCGGAGCCACGGCTCGTGGTCGTTCGCCGCGGGCTCCCACGCGGTGCCGGGCGCGCCGTCCACGGCCAGCGCCGCGAAGTTCGAGCGGCTCGAAGCGGCGGCACGCACCGCCGGCATCACCGTGGGCGGGAGCGCGAGAGGCTCGAGCCGGAAGTCGTCGATCCACACGGCGCCCTTGCCGCCCTGCCCGGCGGTCACCGCGAACTCGACCGCGGCGATGTGCCCGGGCTCGCCGCCGCCTCGCGGTCCCCACGCGAACGACACGTCGCGCTTGCGGATCGTGACGGTCTTCCAATCGGGCGAGAACTCCACGTCGCGCCGGTTGCACCACCACACGTTCTCGCCGCTCTCGTCGATGAGCTTGAACTCGAGGTTGTTGGGCTTGCACT
>JADLGX010000563.1 GCA_020849095.1 Candidatus Eiseniibacteriota bacterium | reverse complement strand
TCCTCCGGAAGGGGAGACGGGACGGTCACGATTCCGGGGGCACCATAGGAGAGCGCGCCCCGGCGGAGCCAGCGCGCGCGGCGCAACGCGGATGGCGGGGCGACGAGCGCGGCGCAAATGCCGGTCAGTCCGTTCGGGCCCGGAAGAATCTTCCATGGGGGTCACGGCCGGGCTTCCGTGGCCGAGACTTTCGACGCAGAGCTGGAACCCGCAGGACACTCGTGAGACCGGGGACATCAAGACCATGAAGATGACCATTCGAAACCGCCTGCTCGCGCTCGCGCTGGTCGGCGTCCTGGTCACGCTCGTCGTGAGCGTGGTCAGCGTCGTCACGCTCAAGCACGAAGACCGGACGCTGAGCTACGTGCTCGAATCGTCGGTAGCGGTGCGCAACCACACGCTGGGCGACCGCTATCTCAACGCGATGCACGCGGACGTGGCGCTGGCCTACATCGCCGAGAGCGCCGAGGAGCAGATGGTCGTGGTCGAGAAGACCATGGCCGACGCGGATTCGTTCCGCTCCTGCCTCGACGCCAACATGAAACTCGACATCGACCCGGCCGTGCTGAAGGCCATGCGCGAGTCGCGGCCACGGGCGGACGCCTACATCGAGCAGGCCTCGCTCGTCGTGGCGCTGGCCATCCAGGACCATGCCTCGGCGCGCGCCGAGATGGCGCCGTTCCTGTCGCAGTTCCGCGAGGTCGAGAAGGGCCAAGCGCACGTCGCCGAACTCATCCGGGCCGCCGACGCGCGCACGGTGGAGCGCGCGCGGAAGGAGGCGGCGTTTCAGCTTGCCGTGCTCATCGCGGTGGCCACGCTGGGTTCGTTGTGCGTGCTCGCGCTGTCATGGTGGATCACGCGCAGCATCGCCGGCCCGCTCGACCTGGCGTCGGAGCTGATGGCCGAGATCGCGCAGGGCGAGGGCGACCTGACGCAGCGCCTGCACATCACTTCGCAGGACGAACTGGGCGAGCTGGCTTCGGCGTTCAACCGCTTCGTGGGCGCCATGCACGACGTGATCAAGCAGGTGCGCGGCGCCGCCGACGAAGTGGCGCAGGCCTCCACCGAGATGTCGGGCGCTTCCGAGTGCATTTCGGAGTCCGCGCAGAAGCAGGCCTCGGGGCTGGAGGAGACCGCGACCAGCCTGCGCGAGATCACCACGACCGTGGTGCAGAACGCCGAGAACGCCGCGCTCGCGAGTCACCTGGCGACCAACGCCCGCGAGGTGGCGGAAAAGGGCGGGTCGGTGGTCTCGGACGCCGTCCAGGCCATGGGAGTGATCAACACGTCGTCCACGCGCATCGCGGACATCATCACGACCATCGACGAGATCGCGTTCCAGACCAACCTGCTCGCCCTGAACGCCGCGGTCGAGGCCGCGCGCGCTGGTGAGCAGGGGCGCGGGTTCGCCGTGGTGGCTTCCGAGGTCCGCAACCTGGCGCAGCGGTCGGCCGCGGCCGCGCGCGAGATCAAGACGCTCATCGGCGACTCGGTGCGCCAGGTGGAAGACGGCACCGAGCTGGTGAACCGTTCCGGCGAGACGCTGCGTGAGATCATCACCGCGGTGAAGCGCGTGACCGACGTGGTGCAGGAAATCGCCTCGGCTTCGCGCGAGCAGTCCACCCGCGTTGAGGAGGTGAACCGCGCCATGGTCCGCATGGACGAGGCCACGCAGTCGAACGCGGCGCAGACCGAGGAGCTGTCGGCCACGGCCGGGCACCTGCGCGAACAGGCGCGCGAGGTCCAGACGCTGGTGGGCCGCTTCAAGCTCGACGGCGTGTAGTCCCCACGACACGCCGAAGGCCCGCGCCTCGACCGAGGCGTGGGCCGTTGCATTTGCGGCCGCTCCTGCCGGTGGGCGATATTGCCGCCATGATCCGTCTGGTACTGGCCGCGGTGCTGGCGTTTCTCACGGTGCGCGCCCACCGCAATGCCCCGAAGCGCGACGAATCGTCGCTCGCTCGTGCGCGCGCGCAGTTCGCGCTCGCCTTCCTGGCGCTGTCGGGCGCGCTGATTCCGCTGGGGTTCGCGTTCGCCGAAGGCTGGCGCGGGCCGCTGCTCGTGCTGGCGGCGCTCGCCGGCATCGTGGCCTGGGATGCGGCGGCGCAACTGCTGGCCACGCTCTCCCGCAGGCGCGACGTGTGGATGCGCGGCTTCTGGCTGGGGGTTGCCGCGATCACGCTGGCGACTCCCGCTCCCTGGGCCGTGCCGGCCGTGTTCGCGACGCTGGGCGCCCTCGCGTTCCGCTGGCGCCACACCGTGCCCACGCGGCCCAAGTACGCGCTCGTGCTGGCTGCCATCTCGCTGTCGGCGCTCGGCTACTTCCGTGTCGCGTCGCTCTCGGGAGTGGCCTCGTCCGAGGCGCTTCCCGGTTGGCAGCTCGAGCTGTGGTCGGTGGGCAACGCGCTGAGGCTGGCGCTCGCCATGCTCTCGAGCCTCGCGGCCTGGATACTCCTGCTGGCCATCGTGCGCGACCCCAGCCTGGGCGTGCGGACCGTGGGCCGGCGCCTGGCGCTGTCGCACATTCTGGTGGTGCTGGTGCCGCTCGTGCTGCTGCTCACGCTCTGGTCGGCGACGACCGTGCTGGGCGTGAACCGGGATCGCGCGCTGGTAGCCGCGCGAGCGCTCGCGGGCGAGACCACGCGGCTGCATGACGGACTCTCCCGTGCGCTGGACGGCGGAACGGGCGGCGCCGAGGCGTTCGCTCAGGCGAGCGGCGGAGCGGCGGCGGGCGTCCGCGCGTGGGTGGCCGAGCGAGGCATCCTCAAGCGCGTGTCCGGCGATCCGCTCGCTCGCGGCGAGCAGGCGGCGGCTGCCTGGCTGGACTCACTCACCCGCCTGCCGGACAGTTCGCTGGTCACCCTGGACGATGCCATCTGGGTGGGCGCGGCCGTGCGCCGGGGCGTAACGGGGGCCGTCGTGCTGGTGCCCGCCGATTCGCTCGCGAGCCGGCTCGCCTCATTCGCGGCGGGCGCGCCCACGCGCCTCACCACGAGCGACGGCGGAGTGATCATGCCGGACCGGGACTCGACCTCCGGGCTCAGCGTGACTCCGGCCGCGGTCCAGCCGGACACGCTGCTCGCGGCGGAACCGGACTCCGACCGCGCCGCGGCCGACACGCTCGAGCGCAACAAGCTGCACGTGAGTGTCGGGCAGGCGCGCTACCGGATGGACAACCAGAACCTGAGCGCGGGCCAGTTCCTGTTCGAGGGCCACGCGTTCGTGCCGGCGCTCGGCTGGAGTTCGGGGAAGTGGAATCGCGGCCAACTGCTGCTCAGCGTGACGGTGCCGTGGCGCCGGGTGCTTAGCGGGCTGTTCGACAACTCCGAGACCGACCCCATGGGCTACATCCCGGCCGTGCTGCTCGGCACGCTGGGCGTGCTCATGGCGCTCGTTTTCCTGTGGAACGTGATGATGGTGACCAGCATGGCGCGTGGCGTGGCGCTCGCCATCGGCGCCCTGCACGGCGCCGCCCGCAAGCTGGAGAGCGGCGACCTGACCCACCGCATCGAGCTGCGCGGCGAGGACGACCTGTGGGATGTGGGGCGCGCGGTCAACCGGGCGGCCGAGGGACTCGAGCGCGCGCAGGCGGCCGACAAGGACCGCGCCCGCATGGAAAGCGAGCTGGCGGTGGCCCGCCGCATCCAGGCGCGCCTGCTGCCCGCGGGCCCGCCGTCCGTGCCAGGGCTCGAAATCGCCGGCGCGAGCGAGGCGGCGCGCGAAGTGGGCGGCGACTACTTCGACCACATCGACATGGGAGACGGGCGCGTCGCGCTGGTCATTGCCGACGTGTCGGGCAAGGGCGTACCGGCGGCGCTGCTCATGTCAGCCTTCCGCGCCGCGCTGGTGAGCCACGACCTGCGCCACGAAGAGCCGGCCGCGCTGGCCGGGCGCCTCAACGACTTCCTGCATCGCAGCGTGGAGTCCGGCAAGTTCGTCACCGCGTTCATCGCCTTTCTCGATTCGGGGAGCGGGGAGCTGCACTACGTCAACGCGGGTCACAACCCGTCGTTGCTCGTGCGCGCCGACGGCTCGCACGAGTGGCTCGCCGAGGGCGGCACCATCCTGGGCATCCTGCCGATGAGCGTCTTCACGAGCGGCCGCGTCACGCTGAACGAAGGCGACGTGCTGACGCTGTACACCGACGGCGTCACCGAGGGCGCCGACGCGACGAACGAGCAGTGGGGGGAGGAGCGCCTGGTGGAGACGCTGCTGCGCCTGCGCCGGCGGTCCTGCGCCGAGATCGCGCGCGCGCTCGTCACCGAGGTGCGCGCGTTCGAGGGCGACACGGGACCCGCCGACGACCTGACGGTGATCGTGGCGCGCCGGGCGCCCTGACGGATCGTTCCGCTGGAGGCCGGTGGCTGCACGGCATCAGGCGTGCGGCGCGATCCCCGAGACCCGAGCCACGAGAACGGCGAAGTTGCCGGGAAAGAGGCGGTGGAGCTCCGCGGCATCGAATCCCGTGAGTACTTCGAGTTCGCGGATCTCGGGCGCGTGGCCTGTGCGGGCCGCCTCCTCGCGGCACGACATGATGACCTTCCAGTGATGGTCCCCCAGCGAGTTCAGGCCGAACGTCCTCGCGATGGCCGGGACCAGCTCCGGAGTCCAGGTGGGATCGAGCAATCGTGCTCGGTTCGTGGCTCCGGCGACCGGTCGGGGTAGCCGATCATCAGTGTGTTTTCTCGACCCGGCCATCTTCGTCGTCTCCTGACCCGGATCCTGCCTCCGCCGAGTGCCCAGGACCTCTTGAGACGGGCGGACAGGCTCCCCGGAATCATCTCTCCACGGCTGGCTCTTTCGGCGATTCCGTCACGACCGGCTCCGGAATGCCCTTCTCGATCCTCGACCCTTTCGCCATCGGCAACCTTCAGACGTCCCGAGTGCGCTCCAAACGGCGAATCTGATTCCAGAATGCGACGACCTTGGGCGGCAGTGCCGAGGGGATTGCAGCCAGAAGCAGCGGGTTCACTTTCCGCCAATGAGATTCGCCGGTCACCGGAAGCCGCGGTTCGCGGGGCGGGAAGGTGCTCTGGACGAGGTCCAGCTGCGCGGGCTTGCCGATGAAGTACGCATTCGGGCCGATCGCGATGGCGGCTGTCTCGATACGCCTTGCCTTACCAGCCTTGATCATCCGGTGGATCTCGCTCGATGGGTCGTCGAGATCTCCGAAGAACTTGGCGTGCGCTGTGCAGGTGGTGACGCAGACCGGCATTTCGCCCCGCGCGATGCGTGGCGCGCAGAAGTCACACTTGTCGGCGACATCCGCGACCGGATCCATGTACCTCGCGTCATAGGGACAGGCCTCGACGCAGTTGCCGCAGCCGATGCAGAGATCCCTGTCGATCTGCACGATTCCATCCGCATTCTTGAACGTCGCATCCGCGGGGCAGACGCTGATGCAGGTGGGCTTGTCGCAGTGGTTGCACTGGGCCACGTACACACTGGAGGAGAGCTCGGGGAACCGCCCCTTCACCGGTGTCTTGCGCACGTTCGTGCGGGCCTTCCCGGCAGGCACGCTCCATTCCGCGTTGCAGGCCGCTGTGCATGCCTCACAGCCGACGCATTTCCTGAGATCCGTCAGCATGGCGTAGCGAGCCATCGATCCTCCTAGCTGTCCGTCGGCAGAATGGGCCGAACGAAGTTGACCCGCATTCCGGTGCCACCCATGAGCGGATCCACCTTGATCTCGCTCATGAGCGCGGTATCGGAGGCACCGCGACGATCGGCGCGCCGCATGGCTTTCGAGCGCTGGCCGAATCCGTGCGCCATGTAGAGACAGTCCTCCCGGATTCCCTCGGTGACACGGAGACTCAGCGGCAAGCTCTTGGTGCCGGCCAGGTTCTCGAGCACGACGCGATCGCCGTCCTTCAGGCCGAGAGCGGCCGCCTGGTTCGTGCTCAGCCAGGCGTCGTTCTCGGGCATCATTGCGTGAAGCGCCTCGTTGTTCTGGGTTCGCGCGAACGAATGCACCGCCGCGCGGCCGTAGACGAGTCGGAAGTAACCCTTGGGCGGCTCGGTCGGAGGAGTGAAGAGCGGTATCGGATCGGCGCCGAGCTCGGCCAGTTGTTGCGAGTGCAGCTCGATCTTGCCGCTGTCCGTTGCGAACAGCGGCTCGTCCGCCGCCGCGCGGTCCTTCAAGTAGGGCCGGGAGGGGAAGGAGATCGCTCCGCGGTTGCACAGGTCCTGAACCGAGATGCCCATGGGCGCGATGACGGCGGCCAGATGCTCTTCCGGCGTCTGCCAGGGGAAGAAGGAGTCGAGCTCGAGCCTGCGCGCCAGTTCCTTGGTGATCCACCAGCCCGGTCGCGATTCGTACATCGGTTCGACGACCGGCATGCGAACGGAAACGAATGGCGGGTTTCCCGACTCCGCGATGACCGGCGGATCGTAGCGTTCGAGGTAGGTGGCCTCCGGCAGCACGACGTCGGCGAACTCGGTCTGCTCCACCGGCATGACGTCGATGACCGCGAGCAGGTCGAGCTTGTCGATTGCCCTTCGCGTTCGCTCGGGCTGGGGAATGCTCTCGAGCACGTTCTGTCCGTAAACGATCCATCCCTTGAGCGGATAGGGTTGCTCGGAGAGGGTCGCGTCGATGAGCCCGTTCGTGACGCCCATTTCTTCGGACGCGAGCGGATAGGTGGTGCCGGCGCCGTCTGCCCGCCCTCGTTCCGAGAACGGGAACTCCGGCAGTTCGAAACCGCCGCGGGCGATGGGGGTGGAGAGCGTGATTCCGCCCTTGCGTCCCCAGCTGCCGAGAAGCGCGGTCAGGATGGCCATCGCGCGTGCCCGCTGCGTATCGTCGCCGTACCAGGTCGTGTGCCGCCCCGGATGAACCACGACGGCAGGCTTGGCCTTGCCCATCGCCCGCGCCGTCTCGATGATCCTCTGGGCGGGAATGTCGGTGATCGCGGCGGCCCATGCCGGAGTGAAGGGCTTCACGTGCGCGGCGAGCTGCTTCAGTCCGGTGGCGTATTGCGCGATGTAGGGCTTGTCGTACAGCTGTTCGCCGATCAGGACGTGGATCCACGCGAGCAGGAGAGCGATGTCGGTCCCCGGACGGATCGGCAGCCACCAGTCGGCCTTGGACGCGGCCGTCGAGAAGCGCGGATCGACGGCGATGAGCTTGGCGCCGTTCGCGAGCCCTTCCGCGAACGACGTCACCTGCGAGGTGAACACGTTCTCGCCGATGTGGCTGCCGATGAGAACGACGAGCCGGGCGTTCGCGAGGTCCACGGGTTCCGGCGAGCCGAAGCCCTCTCCGAAAGTGAGCTGGTAGCCGACGTCACGTGGTCCCCGGCATTGGGCGAAGCTCGGTTCGGCGCTGTTCGGGGTGCCATACGCGCTCATGAGCGTGCCGAAGAAGCGTGAGCCGATGCCGTGCGGGAAGTAAGCGACCGCCTCGGGGCCATGCTTCTCCCGAATGGTCTTGAGCTTGTCCGCGAGAAAGTCGAGCGCGACGTCCCAGGAGACGCGGTCGAGCTTCCCCTCTCCCCGCTTGCCGGTGCGCAGCATGGGGTACTTGAGGCGGTCGGGGTCGTACAGCAGTCCCGTACCGGCGTTGCCACGCGCGCAGAGCCGTCCTCGATTGAGCGGGTGTTCCGGATTGCCTTCGACACGCACGACTCGCCCGTCCACCACGCTGGCGAGCACGCCGCAGCGCCAGAAGCACATTTCGCAGATGGTCGCGACCTTTCGGACGCCCTTGGTGCCGCTCTTTCCCGGAGAACCAACCGCCGCTTCCGAGGACCGCGGAGCGAGCGCGCTGGCGCTCGCAACTGCCATCGCGGAGAGAAAGGTGCGTCTCGAGATCTTGTCGCTCATGGGCGGGACTTTCTGCAACCTGGCGTCGAATCACAGCTCGGGCTCGTCACGGACGGACGAGCCCCCGACGCTCGTGACCGCAAGCCGACACTGCACGCGGGGTGCCACCTTCGGGTCGTTGCAGGGCAACGACTTGTGTCACGGTCGCTGCGTGGGCCGCCGCCGCGGCGAACGAGTCGTTTCAACCATTCGTTGCAGCCGAAACGTCTCGTGTTCAACGCGAAGGGGGAGGCCCGAGCGCCGAGAGCACGTCGTGCCACTCGGCACTGTTCAGCGTGACCGGGCGCATCGCGCTGGTGGGGCGCTCTCCGCGAGGGTTGCGCAGCCAGCTCGCCAGACGCGCCTCGTCCCATGCACGGCCATCGGGGTCGGGATAGTGCCCGGACAGAAGCCCGGTGAGATTCGGGCCGCTCGCGCTCGTGCCCAGCGCACCCTCTGGCGTGAGTGCGCGGTGGCAAGGGCCGCACTGGACCGCAAAGCCGTTGGGGCGGTTGGAACGCCCGTCGCGAAAGCGAACCAGGTAGCGCGACTCGCGCCCGTCGCGTTCGCCGTCGCGCAGCAGGACCGCGATCAGCGCGTCGGCTTGGCGGGGCGTCAGCGAAAAGTCGGGCATGAACGTGGCCGGAGAGAGGATCGCGTCGCGAAGCTGCGCCTGGCTTCGCCGCCACGCGACCCGGTCGAGCGAGATCGCGTAGGCATTTCCCCGCCCGCCGGTCACATGGCAGCGCCGGCAGCCCAGCCTGTCGCGCAGGCGATCCCCTTCTGCGACCGCGGCCGCGCCGGGCATGCCCCAGGCGGCCGCACCACGAGACAGCAGGCCCGCATGCGCGAGGTTCGCGCGCGTCGAGGTGGGGTTGCCGCGATGGCAGCCCGTGCAAGTGCCTTGTTCCCGAAAGTGCTCCGTGTGACAGCCGGCGCATGCGGCGCGCGCGGCGGGCGGGGCGGTCAGCACGCCACACCCGAGCAAGGCGGCGAATCCCGCGATCAGGAGGGCAGGACGAAGCGCCATTGTTCGCCGCGGAAGAAGTACGCCACCACGGTCATCGCGATCACGGCCAGCACCAGCGCGAGCACGATCGCGCCGGCGAGGCGCTCGCCGGGCGCGAACCACGCCGCGCGCTCGGCCGGCCGGCGGCGCAGCCACGGCAGCGCGATGAAGAGCGCGGCCAGCGCCAGCACGGCGTACATCCAAATGTTGCCGTGGCTGACCAGCTCCTGGATCCACAGCAGGAACCACGCGGACTTGGCCGGGTTGGGGGCGTGCGCGGGATCCGCCTCGGGCTGCAGGGGCGCGGGCAGGAACGCGGCCGCCACGACCAGCAGCACGACCAGCGCCACGAGCGACTGCAGCACGGGCCGGAAGAAGTGCGGCGAGCTGGGAACGTGGTCGGGTTTCACAGGTAGGGCAGCAGCCCGCGCTGCTTGCGGATGGTGAAGAAGTGGAGCATCGACAGCGAAAGCGTGGCGATGGGCAGGATGGCGATGTGGAACGCGTAGAAGCGGATCAGCGACAGCGGGCCACCCACCATGTCGGGCACGAGCAGCGTGCGCAGTCCCTCGCCGAACGGCAGGGTGCGGATGAGCTCGGTGCCCGTCTGGGTCGCCCACCATGCGGTCTGGTCGAGCGGCAGCAGCACGCCGGTGTAGGCCTGCGCCACCACCAGGAACAGCAGGATCACGCCGACGATCCAGTTGAACTCGCGCGGCGGCCGGTACGCCCCGGTCCAGATCACGCGCAGCGTGTGCAGCGCGACCAGCACCAGCAGCGTGTGCGATGACAGCCGGTGCAGCGAGCGGATGTACGCGCCGCCCCACACGCTCGATTCGAGGTACAGGATGGACTCGTACGCCGCGCCCGGCGAGGGACGGTAGTAAAACAGCAGCAGCAGCCCGGTCACCGTCAGCACCAGAAAGCTGGTGAACGCCAGGCCGCCCAGGCAGAACGTGTAGGTCAGGCGCAGGTTGCGCTCGAGCACGAACCGCGGGAACAGGTGCTTGACGAAGACCGAGATCATCGCGCGCTCACACCGTGATCCGCAGCACGCCGGCGTCCTGCGCATGCGCCACCTGGCGCAGCGGCGCCTGCGCGGGACCCTGCTGCACCCGGCCGAGGTGATCGAACCGGCTGCCGTGGCAGGGACAGACGAAGCCCGCCTCGGTGGCATTGACCCGGCAGCCCAGGTGGGTGCAGGTCAGGCTGAGCACGTTCAGCTCCCCGCCCGCGCTGCGCGTGACCGCGACGCCGTCCTCGGGAAGCACCAGCGCCCCGCCGGGCGGGACGTCGGACACGGGCACGGAAAGCCGGCGCGATCCCGGAACCCGGGTCGGCGTGAGGAATCGCCAGAGTCCCGCCAGCCCCAGCAGGGGCAGCGTCAGCGAGACGAGGAAGGCTCGACGTGTCTGAGTATTTCCTGCCATTGTTTCAGGTGCTCCCGGACATATGCGGGGGTCTTGCGGTTCATCGCCTCGTGCCGGTCCGCGGGGAAGAACGCCCCATTCGCAACGCTCTGGCCCTCGCGGCTCCAGAAGGAGCGCATCGGCAGCCCGTCTTCGTCGGGCCGGTGGATGCGGTCCGCATCGTTCTCTAGCAAGAATCGGCGCGGGGAATCGTGGCACCCCGAACAGGTGGTGGTGCCGCGCCGGGTGGTGTGCGGAACGAACGCCCGCCACTCGGCCGCGAGCGGGCGGTTCTCCCAGCCCTTGCGGCCGTCGGTCGCGAACAGCAGGTACATCGGGCGGATGGGCGAGGCCTTGCCGCGCGCGTTGAGCCCGATCGGGGGCGCGTCCTGGCGGCGCAGGTAGGCGCTCTTCTTCCAGTCGCCCCAAGACGGCAGGGCGGAGAAGGCCATCTGCTGCTCGGCGCTGCGCGCGCGCACGAGGAACGTGCCGTACTCCTGCGACGCCCACGCGGAGTGGCAGGTCCAGCACTCCATCTTGTCCAGGTGCGCGGTGATCGCATGCTCCGGAATGCTCTTGGAGATCCTCGTGTGGCACTCGGCGCAGCCCTTCACCTTGCCGCGCCCGCCGTGCAGCGAGTGCACGGTGTGGCACGAGACACACTTCATGCCGCGCTGCTGGTGAACGTCGGGCGTCATTTGGAGCACGCGGCCGCCGTTCGCGGCGGCGCCGCGCTGGTAGCGCTCGTGGTCCTCGCGCTCGGCGCGCCCGTGGTAGTCCCAGCCCACGTAGTAGCCGCGATGGCACTTCATGCAGGCTTCGTCGTCCGGCCGGGCGGCGAACAGTTTGCCCGTGCCGTGGCAGTCGCTGCACGCCTTCACGTGGCAGCCGCCGCACGATCCGGCGAAGAAGGCGTCGCCGTCGCGCCGGCCGAACGCGCGGTGGGCGAACGCGCGTTCACCTTCTCGGACGGCCATGGCGCCGGTGAGCACGGCGCGCTGCGCGGCATGGCAGCGCACGCAGCTCGTGTCGCGCAACGCCCGGTGATCGGGAGTGGCGCGGGCGGTGGCGGCGTGCCCCGTGGCGTCAGCGGCCAGCAGAGAGCAGGCGACGATGAAGAGTGTCGTCCAGCGCATGGTAGTCCAGTGGTGCGCGGTAGATGGGATCGGCGGCGGTGTCGTGACAGTCGAGGCACAGGTTGACCGAGAAGACGCGGCGCAGCTCGTGCGCGGCCAGCGGCCGGCCGCCGTCGCGCGCGATCGCGGCATGCGACGTGACGCCGGAGGCCTCCATCGCGACGAAGCCGTCGAGCGGCTTGCGCGGGTTCTTCTCGCACAGCAGCGTGGGGCGGATGCGGCCGTTCTCGATGGCGTGCTGGCCGAACCCCATGAACGCGGGGTCGCCGTGGCACTCGGCGCAGCCGACCGCGCGCGCGCCCGTGTTGTGGCCGTAGAAGGGGGCGAAGCGCAGCTGCGGCTTGCCGCGAAACGTCGCCACGTGCTCCTTGCGGATCGTGTCGCCGTTCGCGCCGATCTCGGTGACGAACGTCTGGCAGCCGGGCGTCATCGGCGAGATGCGTCCGCGGCCGTCGAGCGCCAGCGGGAAGGGGTACAGCGTGCGCACGTCTTCCTGCTCGGTGAAGAGCCCCGGAGTCTCGGCGTCCTTCACGAAGTCCCAGCTGCTCTCGCGGCGGTCGTACGTGGTGTGGCAGCCGTAGCACTGGGTCACCGAGCGCGAATGGCAGGTGGCGCAGGCCATGCGCGCGTGCCCGTTCACCCGGTGTTCGGGCGTGTTCGTCACGAGCGGGCTGCGCAGCAGCCTGCCGCTGCGCTTGAGGATCACCATCACGCTGTCGCCGCGCACGAACACATTGGAGTAGGGCCGGCCGCGGCTCGTGAGCGCCACGCGGTCGCCGGCGTGCAGGCGGTAGCCGTACTGGCGCGACTCGCGCAGCGGCGCCTCGTGCTCACGCAGCACCTCGACGAACCGCGGCCGCCCCGTGACGCCGCCATGGCAGTCCTCGCACGCGATCTCGAGCTGCCCCTGCATGCGCGCCGAACCGAACCCGTCGCCCATGATCTCGCGCGACGTGTGGCAGTCGATGCACTCCATGCCCGCCTCGAAGTGGGCGTCGGGCGAGATGTGCGCGAACGAGCGCTCGTCGCTGCCCGGGCGCGGACCCGGCATGCCGCCGCGCGTGGGCACGAGCGCGTTGTTGCCGTCGTGCAGCCCCTGATACGAGAGCGCGATGCGGCCGCTGCGGTGATGGCACTGCGTGCAGGCGCTCATGGGAGGCAGCCCCTGCATGCGGTGGGTGGCGCTGTGCGGGCTCTTGCCGCGCATCGTGGGATCGCCGCCGCGGTACTCGGCTCCCTCGCCGAAGGGAAAGTGGCACGCGGCGCAGCCGGCCGGGTGGCCGGAGCCGTCCACGGCGTCGTTCTGCTTGCCCACGTGGCAGCGCGCGCAGAACTTCCGGTACAGCTCGCCGGACAGATGGTCGAGCTCGGCGACCGACTTCTGGTCGAGCGGCCTGCCGTCGGGCCCCGTGAGCTTGCCGGCGTGCGCGGCGAAGTTCGCGCCCGCGCCCTCACCCTCCCAGGTGGCCTGGATCTGCGCGATCATCCCGGAGTTGTGGAACATCTGGCTGCTCTGCATGCGCTCGAGTTGGTCGCGATGGCAGGGCCCGCAGCCCTGCTCCCAGCGCCCGGGGTAGGAGGGGTTCGCGGCGCCGAACAGCCCGGCGTGCGCCGCCTCGCGCGTGACGCCGGCCTCGTTTCCGCCGTGGCAGGGAACACAGCCCGTGTGCGTGGCGGAGGCGGTCTCGATGCCGTCGTGGCAGCGCAGGCAGCCCGGTTTGGCCGGTCCCACACGGCAGCCGGCGGCGAGCAGGGCGGCCACGGCGAGCAGGAGCAGCGCGGCGCCGCAGGCCCCGTCCACCAGTCCCATCACGCCCCGCCGCGTTCGCATGCTCGCCCCTCCCCGCACGATTCCCCCCGCGCCGGTCGCATACCGCGCGGGGCCGCCCCAGCATAGAGCGAAAAGCGAGCCAACGCCGAAGGCGCCCGCGTGTGCGGGCGCCTCGGGTGGAAACGTGCGTGATTCGGGATCTAGAAGACGACCTGGAGCTGGGCGGTGAAGTTGTTGAACTCGCGGGTCGTGAGGTTGAGGCCCTGCAGCCCGGAGAACGTGCCGAGCCGGTCGAAGCCCATGTGGCTGGCTTCGAGCGTCACCTTGAGGCGCTGTTCCCACACGTAGCAGTTGGCGCCGCCGCCGATCCACTCGACTTCCTGGTCGTACACGTTGTTGAGCATGGCGAAGCGCCAGTTCTCGTAGCGTCCGAACAGCTGGATCGGGTGCTTGGGCAGCATGTAGCCCGCCTTGGCGTACCAGCCGTTCTTCTGGCCGTTCAGCCCGAGCGCGCCCAGTTCCGGATTCAGCGACTGGTAGCCGTCACCGAAGTCCACCTTCTCGTAAGCGGAGCCGAACGTGAACGTGCCCATGCCCTCGACCGGGTACTCGAAGAAGGCGTCGGCGGTCCAGCCCTTGTAGTGCAGGTGGGCAGTCTTGGTGACCGTGTCGTCGAACACGACGTAGGGCTCGTACTGGTAGGCGGCTCCGAAGGTCAGCACCTTCTTCTTGCCCATGTACGTGCCCTTGTAGCCGTACTCGTTCTCGGGTTCGAGCAGCGAGACGTGGCCGCGGGCCGAGTAGCGCATGTTGGACTTGGGCGCCGTCTCGAACGCCAGGGCCTTGCGTCCTTCCATGATGTCCGCGCGGTACTGGAAGCGGTCCTGGTACAGGTTGCCCCACACCGCGATGCCGGCATCGCGCGTCGTGACGAACGGCGCGCGAATGAACAGCGAGCGATCCAACGTGAGCGGGTTCTCGCAGGACTCCAGGTTCTCGCGCGTGAAGTTGTACTTGAACTTGCCCACGCTGAGCTTGAACGCCTCGTGCAGGTCGAAGCGCACGACGGCGTCCAGAATCTGGAACTCGGAACCCTGATCCTCGGTGGTGACGAAGAAGGGACCCACGTTGGCGTCTTCGGTGAACTCGGTCTGCACGTACAGGCTCATCACTTCGCCGTAGGTGCCCATGAGGGCGAGCCGGTTGCGGCGGAAGTTGAAGTTGTAGGTGTTCTCTTCGTTCTGGAAGCCCGAGCCCTGGTCGCGGGCGACGGCCTGGAACTGCCCCTTGTACTCGAACTTCAGCGTGCCCTGTCCCTCGGGGCCGAAGGTCGCTTCGGGCCCGGCCGCCGCGGTGGCGGCGAGGAGCAGGGATCCGAGCGCGGTGGTGACCGCGAGCCGGATCAGGTTGGTGCGAATCATCGTGATCTCTCCTTCATGAGAGAGGTGCGTCCGCGTGCGGACGGAATGTCGTGGGCGATCCGGAAGGTCAGCAGCCGCTGGAGCCGCCGCCGCCACCGCCGCCACCGCCGCCGCCGCCGGCCGTCGAACCGGAGGAGAGATAGATCAGGTCTTCGACCGCGATCTGGTTCGCGCGCCGGTCCGTGATGCTGGTGTAGAGCGTGTTCGCGACCGGGTCCAGCACCAGGCTGCCGCTGGCGATCGTGCCGAACGTGCGTGGGAGCGCCGTGCCGGGCGAGTTCGTGTCCACCCGCCATGCCGTGCCGACGGCGTTGGCGGTGCGGTAGCCGAACCACTGGCCGGACGAGCCGTCATAGAGACGGACGGGCCAATTCAGGACGCCGTCGAGTTGGAAGAAGAGGGCCGAGCAGCGCACGCCCGAGGCGCAGTAGACATAGGTCATGCTCTTCGAACCGGTCACACCGAACGTCGCGAGCCGGGCGACGATGTCGGCGGTGGGCTTGAACGTCGAACTCTGGCCCGTGACGTAGTACTGGTTCCAGTCGTCGATCTTGGCGTTCGCGGGGTACGGCCCGACGGCGGGATCCACGCCGCCGCGCAGGTCGAGAATCGCCACGCCGGTGGGAGAGGTCGCGCTGAGCGAGCCCGCGTTGATGCGGTCCACGACGTCGAGCATTTCGCCCATGGGAGCGCGCAGCGCCACGCACGCGCCGGTGCCGTCGTAGATGTCGCGCACGCTGAAGGCGGAGCGGCGGATCACCGGAACGTCGGTGACGAGCGTCTGTCCGGCGGTGGTCCAGCCGTTGTCGCCACCCTGCAGAATCTTGAGCCGCTCCTTGGGGAATCCCCAGTAGCGGAACGTGAAGTAGGCGCGCGTGGCATTGAGGAAGTTCTGCCCGGTGCTCACGGTGAAGACCACCGTCGTGTGGCGGTCGATTCCCATGCGCTGGAGCATCGCGTCCATGGCCGGGCCGTCGGGAACCTCGCTCGTCAGGGGCGCGACCGCTTCCAGACGCGCCGCCATCAGCTCGGTGCTCGAGTTGAACAGCACCGAGCCGGGAATGTGGCTCGTGCCGTACGTGGCGGTGGTTCCGACCGTGACCACGACCACGCGGTCACGCGCGTTGGGCGCGTTGTTGTTGACCAGGCCCTCGTCCATCCACAGCTTGAGCGTGGCGGGTTCGATCAGGGCCGTCGGAGTGAGCGTCGTGGTGACCGACTCGGTGGGATCGACGTAACTCGTGGGGTTGTTCCCGCATCCGGTGATCGCGAGCGAGAGACCCGTGAGGATGCCGAGCAGGCCGATGAGCGCCGCCTGCCTTGCGATCCGGGGCTTCCGCAGCATGGGTGCCTCCTGGTGAAGCTGGGGTGCTACGAGAGAGCGCGGCCCGATTGGCGGCCGCGGTGCGAAACGAGGGAGAGGACCCCGATGCGGGGCGAGCGCCGCGCACTCGGGGTCCGAGGTGGCGCGGAGCGTCGAAATCAACAGCCGGCTGCGCCTGCCCTCGGCTTCTCGAGCGTGACCGTCGCGCCCACCTTGGCCTTGGCCGCGTTCGGGCTGGTCACGCAGATCGTGTCGGCCACGATGTTGATGATCATGGCCTTGCCACCGAACACACGAACCTTGGCGCCCTTCTTCATCCACGGCTCCGGTTCGGCGGTGATCAAGAGACACACGTGCTGCTTGTTGACGACGGCGACCTTGGCGGTGAAAGGCGCGGCGATCGCCGTGGCCGCTCCGGCCGCCAGCAGCAATCCGGCGAGGGTGACTCGTCCGAACATGGTGATTTCCTCCTGGTGACGAGTTGCGAACTCGGCTCCAGCGGGTCGCACGGAATAGCGCGCTCCGCAGCGCGAGACTGGGCTGCAAGAAGCGAACCACGCGTGCGGCGCCATCCGGCGGGACGAGCGCGCAATCCCCGCGTGGAGTGCGCGCGCGGCGCTTGTCGAACGCTGGTCCCGCGTTCGGAGTTCGTCATGCGCGCGCGTACGGCTCGCGAACTCCTGTCGTGAGGCGAACGTGCGGCGTGATCGAATGCCTCACGGGGCCGGCGACCGGGGGCGGGAACGCTTCGGCGGCGCGCCCGATGGCAGGCGAACTCCCGGAGAGTGCGCGGCTCACGCGGCCGAGCGAAGTTCGCCGGGGCACTCGCGCGCGGGAGGGTGGAACGCCGAGCGGACGCAACGTTTCAACGTCGCGTTGCAGCGTGGACGAATCGTTGCAGCCGTCCAGCGACGCAACGGCTCAGGTGGCGAGCCCGAGCTCCCGCATGCGGCGCCACAGGGTCGTGCGGCTGATGCCCAGCGCGCGCGCGGCTTCGACACGGTTCCAGCGGTGGCCTTCGAGCGCGCGGAGCAGGCGCTCGCGATCCTGCTCGTCGTCGCCCAAGGGGGGGGCGCCCCCAGAGGCGAGCGCCTCTTCGGGCGCCAGGCGAGAGTCGCGGACCTCGACCGGAAGATCCGAGTCGTGAATGGTCTGCCCGCGGCACACGGCGACCGCGTACTCGAGCGCGTTCTCGAGCTCGCGCACGTTCCCGGGCCACGAGTACTCGAGCATGGCACGCAGCGCGTCCGGCGACAGCAGCAGCGAGCGCCCCTGGCGGCCCGCGACGCGCGCCAGCAGGTGGAGCGCCAGCGGCTCGATGTCCTCACGGCGGTCGCGCAGCGGTGGCAGCGTGATCGGCACCACACGCAGGCGGTAGTAGAGGTCCTCGCGGAACCGGCCGTCGCGGATGTCGCGCTGCAGGTCGCGGTTGGTGGCGGCGATGATGCGCGCGTCGGTGTGCGTCGAGACGCTCTCGCCCACGCGCTCGAAGGTGCGCTCCTGGAGCACGCGGAGCAGCTTGACCTGCAGCGCCAGCGTCAGGTCGCCGACTTCGTCCAGGAACAGCGTGCCGCCGCGGGCCATGTCGAAGCGGCCGCGCCGGTCGCGCACCGCGCCGGTGAACGCGCCGCGCACGTGCCCGAAGAGCTCGGACTCGAGCAGCTCGCCGGGCAGGGCGCCGCAGTTGACCGCGACGAACGGACCGCTGCGCCGCGGCGAGTCCAGGTGCAGCGCGCGCGCGACGAGCTCCTTGCCCGTGCCGCTCTCGCCGGTGATGAGCACGGTGGCTTCGCTCTCGGCGAGGCTGCTGATGAAATTGAACATGCGGAGCATGGCGGGAGAGCGCCCGGTCATGCCCGCGAAGAAGCGCACCGGGGGCTCCTCGGTGGGCGGCGCGCTGGCGATGGAGCGCACCACCACCATGTAGATCACGCGCGGGTCGCACAGCGACGAGCGCACACGTTCCACCGACGCGGCGGTCACGGACAGCAGCTGGGGAGCGCGTCCCTCGATCGTGAGCGAAGCGCCCCAGCCCTCGCGCCGCTCACCCGCGATCAGGGCCTGCCGCATGCTTCCCTGCACACCGAAGAGTTCGGAGCCCAGAACGCGTTCGACCGGCAACCCGATGATCTGCTCGTGAGCGCCGGCGCCCGCGATGGTGTCCAGCCCTCCGGAAACGTGCACGACCTGAAAGTCGCGGTCGAGGCAGATCAGCGCGCGGCCCATGCACTCGAATAGCCCGCTCACCGCATCCACGAAATGCTCGGAGAGCTGCTGCTGGATCTGGGCGTCGCGATCGGCGATGGACGTCATGCAGGGGACTCCTGTGGGCTGCCCAGGGGAATCGGGGCCGTGCCCGGGTGCGCGTTGCAGCCACAGTGAACAACATCAGCGCGATTCGTGCCAACGCGCGAAGGGCGGAGCGCCGTTCCCGGCGCTCCGCCCTGTCACGAACTCGTCCAGTGCCGGCATCGCCCGCCATTGCCTCCACGCTCTCGAGGCAAAGCGGTGGCGGTCCCCGCTCCTCAGCCCTCCAGATCGGCGAGATCCGCCAGGTCTCGCGGGCGGCCGAGCGCTCGCTTGTTCCGCATGAGCTCTTCGCGCCCGAGTATCCGGCACGGCACTCCGCCGAGCTCGCCGGGAACACTGGACTCCCAGCAGGGCTGGAACTCGAGCGCGGTCAGTGAGGTGAGGATGTCGATCCGCCGCGGGGGAAGCCCGATCTGGAAGACGAGGTCCGGTTGCTGGAGTTCCGCGACGCCGAGCTGCTCGAGCGGGGCGCCGAACGCGGCGAGCGCCCGGTGCACTCGCCCCGCATTCTCGGGCGTCGTGTCCACCCACAGGTCGAGATCTCCTGTCGCGCGGGGGCGGGCGTGCCGCGCCAGCGCATAGGCCCCGACGATCAGGAACCGCGCCTCAGCGGCGGACAACTCGCGCAACAGTGCGACAAAGTCCGGGTTCATTCGGGTCCCATCCCTTGAGTTGCCACAGTTCGAGGCTGAGCAGCCACGTTTCGTTCATCCGCTCGTCCGGCGTCATGGCCGCCCAGAACTCGCGGTCCGCCCGCTCGCTTTCTTCGCCGAGCCGCAGCTTGCGCACACTGTGAATGGCTCGGCGGAGCTCCGTCACTTGATCACCGTCTGCAGCAGCCCGTAGATGCCCAACCCGAGCGCCGCCAGCGAGTCGCCGGCGATGAGCCCGCCGCCGACGAGGCTCATGGTGCTCATGTCGTCGGGCAGGTCCTCCTGTCCGGCCGCCCGCTTCTGGGCGGACCGGGACTGCCAGGTCTGCACGAGCGAGCTGAAGATGCCGCCGATGCCGAACCACGCCGACGTCCCGAACTCGACGAAGCCGCCGAAACTCGCGGCATAGGGGCTCGGCAGGAACACGCAGTCGAGAGCGAGGTCGGTGAAGTAGCCCGCGCGGCTGCGGGCCACCCAGGCCTTGAAGCCGCCGTTGTGCTTGATGAGCTTGCGCAGCACCTCGATGAGCAGCCCCAGCCCGATGCCCAGCCCCAGCGCCACCATCACCTTGGGGCTGGGGTGGGTGAGGCTGTCGAGCGCGCCGACGAACTTGTAGGTCATGGCCGACTGCCACTTTTCGGCGCCCGGCGTGTTCGGGTGGGCGAGCTGGTTGATGGCCAGCACCGGGTAGGCCTTCATGAACAGCCGCGCGAGCACCACGCTCATGACGGCGCCCATGGCGATGCCGATCACCTGGTAGCGGAACTGGATGGCGCGGTTGGTGCCGAGCCGCCAGCCGGTCGAGCGGTCCTGCTGCATGTCGCCGCCCACGCTGGTGGAGATGAGAAGGATGGTGGCGCAGAGCAGCCCGGTCACCGGGTCCTTGAGCCCGACCGCCGCCAGGATGAACACGGTGAGCACGAAGGCGCTGGAGATGGGATTGCTGTCCGAGATGCCCAGCGAGATGCCGTTGACCATGAGGAACACGAACGCCAGCGCGATGGCGAGGATCACGAACAGCGCCGGCAGGTGCAGCACGCCCACGCCCATGACCACGATCGCGAGCGCCCAGAACCCGATCCAGGACCACAGGAAGCGCGAGTCGGTCTTCTTCCAGTCCTCGGAGGGCAGCGCCGGCTTGCTCTGGCCGAGTGTCTTGACCGCCGACACGGCGAGCAGCGCCATGTCCACCGCCGCCGCGCCCATGATCATGCCCAGCGCCACGATGAAGCCGATCTTGCGGAACGGGGCGTTGGCGTCCAGCCACATGTCGCCGCCGTAGCCGTGCGTGCGCAGCCACGGCGTGGCCGTGACGCCGATCCAGCCCACGACGATGGCGGGAATGCCGATGCGCGCGCCCACGATCATGCCGGCGCCGAACGTGGAGGCGGAGTAGCCCGAGGCGGTGAACTTGCCGAGCGCCACCCCCAGCTGGCCGCTGAACGGGATGCTCACGGCGAGTCCGGAGAGCAGGCCGGTCAGCGTGCCGCCGCCCAGCTTGGCGATGGATTCGCGGAGCAGCCGGATGTCGGTCAGCGCACGCAGGATGTTGGCGACGGCGAAGCCCGAGGGAAACGACAGCTGCATGCGGTCCACGAGGATGGGCGTGTAGAGCATGCCCACGCCCACGCCGAACATGCCGATGCACATGAAGTAGGTGACCATCTGCCACACCGGAGGCTCCGGTAGCCCCAGCCAGGTCATGGCCTGGATGAGCACCGCCATGCCCGACAGCCCGGCCACCGAGGCGGCCATGGTCTGCATGTAGTTGGCGCCGTGCTTGCCCTCGGAGCCGTAACCGTATGTGACGACGCTGCCGAGGATGCCGGCCAGGACCTGCCCGCCCACGAAGAACCCCAGCGAGAAGTTCATGTAGGCGGCGGTGATGCCGCCGAGCGGACCGAGGATGAAGATGGCGATCGCGCCGAGCAGGATGTAGTAACCCGGCGAGTTGAGGGGCGGGAGGAAGCCTTTGGGTTTGGTCATGGCGCGCACACTACCAACGCGACGCCGGGCACAGACACCGAAAAAACGCGCTCTTTCGGCCCTCGGCCGCCTATCGCGACTCTTCCCTCACCGCCTTCGCCCACAGCCCGAACAGCCGCAGAGCGCGGTCCGCCGTCCGAAAGGTGGGAATGCCGCCCTCCTCGAGCGCGGCCGCCATGGGGTCGTACAGCGCCCCGGCATCCACCACGGCCACCCAGGGTTTCATGCTCTCGGTCCACAGCCCGCGCATGCGCTGCACCACGCCGTCCTCGCATTCGAGATCGTCGGTGTGTCCTTCGCCCGCCGGTAGGGTGGAGAGCGCCGCGGTGAGCGGCACGCAGCCGAGGACGGCGGCGTCCACACCGGGGTCCGCGAGCATGGCGCGCAACGCCGAGTCGTAACCCTCGTCGCCCAGGATGGGAGTGACGTCCATGGGATTGTGCACGGCGACGATGTCCTCGAGCCGGGAGCGCTGAAGCGTCGCCGCGAGCGAGGCGGTCGTGGAGGGAGAGAACTTCGCCAGCGTGAAGTCGCCCAGGTGATCGGCGATCGCCACCGACTCGAATCCGGCGTTGGTCAGCGCGCCGAGCCGCTGCTGTCCCGGCCGCCGTCCGTTCAGCCGCACGAACAGCCGCACGAGATCCTCGAAGTCCTCGAGCGAGTCGGCCACGATCGCGCCCGCCCCGCGCGCCAGCTGCGTGGCGACGGTGTGGTCGCCCGCGACGGCGGCGGTGTGGCTGGCGGCGGCCGCCGCTCCGGCGGCGGTGCGCCCGGCCAGGTAGACGATCACGGGGCGGCCGGCGCGCGTCAGGGTCTCGATGTGGCGCACGAACCGGGCGCCGTCGAGCGGGCGGAAGCCCTCGACGTAGACGGCCGTCACGTGGACGCGCGCGTCGCCCACCAGATGCTCGAGGTAGTCGGCGACGGTGAGGTCGCTCTGGTTGCCGATCGTGATGGTGAAGAGCGGCTGCAGTCCCGACAGCTTGCTCGACTTGCTCACGGCGAAGGCGCCGCTGCCGGTGACGAACGCCAGCGGATCGCTCGGGCGCGCCGAGCGCGGCAGCTTGTGCTCGGGAATGAACAGCGTGTCGTACCGCCCGGGCAGGCTGCGCACGCCGAGGCAGTTGCCGCCGTTGATCACCGGACCGCCCCACTCGGAGGCGCGCGACCGGGCGATCGCCTCGCGCATGCCGCTCACGAGGGTCTCGTTGCCGGGCTTCTCCTCGAGTCCGCCGGGACTCAGCACGATGCTCTCGGCCAGGTGCTGGTCCGCGGCCTGCGTGATCGCCTCCGCGGCCTGGGGCGCGGAAATGCTCAGCACGAGCAGGTCCACCGGCGCCGGCACGTCGGCCAGCGACGGCACGCACGCGCAGCCGTCGATGCTGTTGGTGCCGGGTTTGACCACGGTCACGTCGGCCGGGTCGAACCCTTCGCGCAGCACGTTGCGCAGGATGATGCGCCCCGGGTTCATGCGCTCGGAGACGCCCATGACCGCGATCGTGCGCGGCTCGAGCAGCGTGGCGATGCGCCCGATGGGTCGCGGCGCGGGTATCGGCTCGCGCCAGCCCGCCAGCCGGGCGAGCGCGTCGAGCGCCACCAGCCGGCCGTCGCTCACGACGAGCGGGTTCACCTCGAACTCCGCGAGCGCCTCGGCCTGCGGCGTGCGCGCGAACGCGAGCAGGCGGCGCACGGCGCCGACGAGTTCGGAGCGGTAGAGGATCGGGCGGTGGCCGCGCTGCGGCTCGATCGCCAGCCGCGCCACCGCGAGCCGGTCGAGCGCCGCGTCGATGACGTCCTCGCGGTCGAGTTCCGGACAGAAGACGGCGGTGGCCTGCCCCGGCACGAGCGCGCGGGAGAGGAACTC
>JADLGX010000562.1 GCA_020849095.1 Candidatus Eiseniibacteriota bacterium | reverse complement strand
GGCGACTTCCTTCACTATGCGCCCCTCCATGACCACTCAAGCGATGGGCAAGCTGCTGGAGTCGTACCTGCAGGACTTCGAGGGCCAGCCGGGCTTCTGGCGCGGCAACCGGCACGAGGTCCCGGTATTCATCTTCAGCGATGACGAACACGACCGCATGCGCATCATGGCGCCCATCGGTGTCGTCGAGGAACTCGACGCCGACCTGCTCCATGTGCTGCTCCAGGCCAACTACGACCGGGCTCTCGACGCGCGCTACGCCATGCGCGGAAACGAGCTGTGGTCGGTCGTGGTGCATCCTCTGGCCACTCTCGCCACCGACGACCTGCCCAGCCTGTTCGACCAGGTGGTCACGCTCGTCAAGAACACCGGTTCCACGTTCGCTTCCACCGAACTGGTCTTTCGCTCCTTTCCCGACGACGAACTCGTGATCGAGACCGAGGACGACGACGAGGAGGGCGAAGAGGACGAGGAAGGCGCGGAACGCGAGGCGGACGAGGACGACGAGGGAACGGCTCCCGGACGATGAATCCCTCCGTCGGCAACGTGCCCGCCATCGGGATCGACGTTCGCGTCGATCGTGACACGCAGCTGCCCGGGCTCGCGTGGTGCGCCGAACGCCCGCGCGCCCTGCTCGCGATCACCCACGGGCTGGGCGAGCACAGCGGCCGCTACGCCGCCCTGGCGCAGGAACTGGTCAAGGCGCGCTGCACCGTGGTGGCGCTCGACCTGCCCGGGCACGGCGGCACCACGGGGCCGCGCGGCGACATGCCGTCGTGGACGTTCGTGCGCGACCACGTGGTGCCGGCCATGTTCACCGCCACGCGCGGGCTGCCCGACCAGCCTTTCGAGCTGCCGCGCGTCCTGCTGGGGCACAGCATGGGCGGCGTGATGGCGCTGGACTACGCCATCGCCCATCCGCGCGAGCTGCACGCGCTCATCCTGAGCGCGCCGGCGCTGCGCACCGCTCCGCCGCCGTTCTGGAAGATGGCGCTCGCCAACGTGGCGCGCGCGGCCGCGCCCAGCACGGGCTTTTCCAACGGGCTCGATCCCGCGGGGCTGTCGCGCGACCCCGAAGTGGTCCAGGCCTATCGCGACGATCCCAGCGTGCACGACAAGATCAGCCCGCGGCTCTACCACGAGTACGACGAAGCCCGTCAGCGCTGCATGCGCGAGGCGCGCCAGCTGCAGGTGCCCACGCTGATGCTGCAGGGCATGGCCGATCGCACGGTGGATCCCAAGGGCGCGCTCGAGTTCGCCGCCGCCTCCACGCACGGGGTGGTGCGTTTCCTGACGCTCAAGGAGACCTACCACGAGATCTTCAACGACCTCGGCCGCGAGCACGTGATTCGCGATCTGGCGGCCTGGCTCGACGCGGCGCTCGTCGTCTGATGCAGGGCCGCATCGTCTCTCTGCGCGTGGGCCGCATCCGCGAACTGGCACGCCCCGACTGGGACCACGCGCCCGAGCGCACCTGGCGCACCGCGTACGACAAGCCGGAGCAGCCCGGCGCCGTGCGGGTGGGGTTCCTCGGCATGGAAGGCGACGAGCACGGCTCGCCCGACGTGCACGGCGGGCCCGAGCAGGTGGTGCTCGCGTACGCGGCGGCGCACTACGCCGACTGGCGACAGGTGCCGGGGCTCGAGAGCATGGGGCCGGGCGGGTTCGCCGAGAACGTCACGCTCGAGGGGCTCGACGAGTCGCTCGTGTGCGTGGGCGACGAGTACGCGATCGGCGAGGTCCGGCTCCAGGTGTCGCAGCCGCGCGGGCCCTGCTCGAGCATCTCGCGTTTCTGGAACCAGCCCGAGCTGCTCAAGCAGGTCGCGGCCAACGGCCGCACCGGCTGGTATCACCGGGTCAGGAGCGAGGGCGCCATCGAACGCGGCATGACCGTGTCGCTGGTGTCGCGCCCGCATGCGCAATGGACGATTGCGCGGCTCAACGACCTGGCGTCCGGCCGCGTGGTGGACGCCGCGGAGTTCCGCGCGCTGGCCGCGTGCCCGGAGCTGTCGCCGGAGTGGCGCGAGAAGTTCGCGCGCAAGGGGGGAGCCGCGTGAGCACCCGGCCGGCGTTCCTGCTGATCGACGCGCAGGTGAACATGTTCGATCCCGCCTCGCCCGTGAACGACTCGGCCGCGCTGCTCGAACGGCTGCGCTCGCTGCTCGAGCGTGCGCGCGCGGCAGGGGCGCCCGTCTTCCTGGTGCGCAACACCGGTGGGGAGGGCGATCCCGACGTGCCGGGCACGCCCGGCTGGGAACTGCATCCCTCGCTCGCGCCGCGTGCGGGCGAGCGCGTGCTGGACAAGACCACCTGCGACACGTTTGCCAGCACACCGCTGGGCTCCGAGCTGGTGGCGCTCGGCGTGACGAGCGTCGTGATCGCCGGGCTGCAGTCGGAGTGGTGCATCCGCGAGAGCACGCTGGGCGCGCTGGCCGCCGGTCACGCGGTGACGCTGGTGTCCGACGGGCACAGCACGTACGACGGAAAGACGCGCACGGCCGCCGAGACGAGCGCGGCGGTGAACGCCGAACTGGCCGCGCGTGTCGCGCTGGTGGCCGCGGACCAGGTGGCGTTCGGCGGCTGAGCGGATGTGAGTCCGATCGAGCACGCTCCCGCCCCCGGTGCGGCACGTCGCGCTCACGTCGAGCTCTTCGCGCGCATCGCGCCGCGATGGCGGACCTTTCGCGACAGCGGCCCCAGCGCCAGCTTGACGCACTCCTCGAGCGTGGTCTTCGGGTGCTCGTTGGCAACCTTCGCTCCCTCGAGCGACTGCTGCTCGTTGTAGCCGAGGGCGCGCAGCGCAGCGACGACGTCATCGTGGAGCTGCTGGTGCGCTTCGTCGCGCGGGCCGGTTGGGGCGGTCTCGCGCTCGGCGGCGCGCTCGGCGCCGGCCTGCGCGGCCGCCTGATCTTTGGCGCGTTCGCGCTGCGCCAGTTCGACGGCGCGCTGCATGTGCTCTTTGCCGAAGACTCGCTCGGCCTCGAAACGGTTGTGCGCGCGGCAGAACAGTCGAAGGTTCTCGAGCGTGGTGGCGCCGCCCAGGGCGAACGGCACCTTGTGGTCCACCTCGAGCTTGCGCCGGGATCCGCAG
>JADLGX010000561.1 GCA_020849095.1 Candidatus Eiseniibacteriota bacterium | reverse complement strand
AGCAGGTAGGCGCCGCCCGTCATGGTGACGAACTGCAGCGCGGGCCACTTCCAGCTGCCGGTCTCGCGCCGCATCACCGCCAGCGTGGACGTGCACTGCAGCGCGAGCACGTAGAAGATCAGCAGGCTCAGGCTCGTCGCCAGCGTGAACAGCGGCGAGTCGTCCGCGCGCCGCGCCCGCCGCAGGTGGTCCTGCAGCGTGGACGTGTCGCCCTCTTCGGCCGCGTCCCCGGCGCCGTACACGATCACGAGCGTGGACACGATCACCTCGCGCGCGGCGAGCGAGCTGATCAGCCCCAGCCCGATCTGCCAGTTGAACCCCAGCGGCGCGATCGCGGGCTCGATGAAATGCCCCACCCGTCCGGCCACGGACTGCTCGAGCGACTCGCGCTCGCGCAGGTGCCCGGCCGCCTCGCGCGTGGCGTCGGCCGCGGCGGTCTGGCCCTGCGTAGCGAGCGCGTCGGCGCTCGCGTACAGCGCGGTCACCTGGGGCGAGGGGGCGCTGCGCGGGTACTCGGCCAGCGCCCACAGGATGAGCGAGAACATCAGGATGAGCGATCCGGCGGAGCGGATGAACGTTCGCATGCGGTCGAACGACGTCCACAGCGCCGTGCGCAGGCTGGGGCGGCGATAGCGCGGCAGTTCGATCACCAGCGGCTGCGGCGCGCCGGGCAGCGCGGACTTGCCCAGGATCATGGCGCCGATCAGCCCCGACGCCGCGCCCAGTCCGTAGGCGCCGGCCATGGCGGCGGCGGCCATCCACGGGTGGCCGGGAAACAGCAGCCCGCCGATCACCAGCGTGTACACGGGAATGCGCGCCGAGCAGCTCATGAGCGGCGCGATGAACATGGTGGCGAGCCGGTCGCGGCTGTCCTCGATCGTGCGCGCCGAAAGAATCGCCGGCACGGCGCAGGCGTGCGCGCTCAGCAGCGGCACGAACGCCTTGGCGGGCAGTCCCGTGCGGCGCATGAGCCGGTCCACCACGAAGGTGGCGCGCGCCAGGTAGCCGGTGTCCTCGAGCAGCGCGAGCGCGAAGAACAGCAGCCCGATCTGCGGCAAGAACACCAGCACGCCGCCCAGGCCGCCGATGAGCCCGCGCACCACCAGACTGCGCAGGTCTTCGCGGATGACCGAGCGCAGCCACGGCGACTGCACCATTTCGGACAACGCGACCATGCCCGAGTCCGACATGCCGGCGAGCTGGCCGAACATCCAGTCGATCAGGTTCATGGGCATGTTGGCGCCCCAGAACACCAGCACCAGCAGACCGAACAGCGTGGCGACCACCGCGACCGGCCCGACGACCGGATGCGTGAGCACCTCGTCGAGCTTGTCGCTGTGCACCGAGTCGGTGGCGCGCCGGGTGTTCTGCACGCGCGATGTGAGCCGCTCGGCCCAGTCGAAGTGCGCGCTGAACGAGCAGGCCGCGCAGGAGTCGCAGGCGATGGCCGGCTTGGCCACGCGCAGCACCTGGCGCTTGACCAGCCCGCCGATGGCCTCGCGCAGCGTGTCGATGCCTTCGCCCGTGCGCGCCGACACCGGCACGACGGGGCACTGCAGCTCGGTCGCCAGCCGCGGCACGTCAATGCGGATGCCGTCGCGGCGCGCCAGGTCGGTCATGTTCAGCGCGATCACGATGGGCAGGTCCAGCTCGAGCACCTGGCTCACCAGCCCCAGGCTGCGCTCCAGGTTGGTGCTGTCCACCAGCAGGATCACGCCATGCGGGCGCGCCGCGCGCTTCCACTCGCCGGTCAGCACGTCGCGCGCCAGACGCTCTTCGGCCGACGCGGAGTCGAGCGCGTACAGCCCCGGCAGGTCCACGATCTCGACCGGCGACTGCCCCATCAGCGCGAGACCGCTGCGGTGCTCCACCGTGGTGCCCGGGTAGTTCGCGGTCTTCGCGCGCATGCCCGTGAGCTGGTTGAACAGCGTGGTCTTGCCCGCGTTGGGGTTGCCCACGAGGGCGATGACCGGCGCGCCGGTGGCCTCGGTGACGACGATGTCCGAGCAGCCGTCGCTCACGCGCGCCCCCGGGGCACCGAGTCGGGGTGCTGGTAGCTGCACACGTCCACGAACACGTGGCGCGCGAGCGCGGCCGACAGCCCGATGCGAGTGCCGAACGCGCGCACGATGAGCGGGTCGCCGGGGCGCACGACCTCGATGCGCCGCCCGATGCACACCCCCAGCGCCTTCAGGCGCAGCACTTCGCTGTCGCGCGCGGTGAGAAACGCGACGATGCCGCACGCCTGTGCGGGCAGGCCGTCGAGGCGGGCCATGCCGGGATCATGGGAGATGGGAGCTGTCATGCACCGTCAGTCTTGGGCCGGGTGAAGAAGGGATGGTTGCAGGCCGGATGAAATAGACCACATCCGGCCGGGGGGTGCCACGATGCGCAGGTTGGGCCCGTCGTGACGTTCGAAACTACGATTTCACCCACCTGGCGCCCCTTCCGGTGCCCTCGGGTCGCAGGACGCCCTTGTCCCTCAGGTCACGCAGCACGAGGCGAATGAGGTCGCGGCTGACGTCGGGGCACTCCTGCTCGATGTCGGTGATGCGAAACGTCCCGATTCGCCTTCCGATCGCCGCGAGAACGCGCTCCGTCTTGGAACCTTTGCCGGTGACCGTGCCCATGCGCTCTTCGAGCTCCCGGTAGGCCCGCGTGAGCATGCCCCAGTAGTAGCGAAGCCACGGCATGGCGTCATGGCGGGCTTCGTGCCATCCCTGTGAGCTCGCTTCGAGCGTTTCGTAGTAGCTGGCCTTCGAGTCCTCGATCACGCGCTCGAGACTGATGTAGCGGCCCACGCGGTGTCCGCCGTGATACAGCAGAAGCAGCGTGAGCAGCCGCGCCATGCGGCCGTTCCCATCGCGGAACGGGTGGATGCAAAGGAAGTCGAGCACCGTGAGCCCGGACAGCACGAGCGGCTCCACGATGTTCCCGATCGCCGCCGAGTACAACTGCTCGGTCTGGAGCATGGCGTCAGGCGTGAGGTGTGCCGCAACCGGCCGGAAGCGCACGCGTGTGATGCGGCCTTCGGCGTCACGCTCGACGATGTCGTTGTCGGTGCTCTTCCAGTCGCCGCCACCCGCCGGCAGGTAGGAAAAGAGCCGTTGGTGCAGTTGCCGGACGACATTGGCCGTGACCGGCATCTCGGCGTGCGACTCGTGGATGAGCTGCAGCGTGTCGCGGTAGCCGGCGATCTCCTGCTCAGATCGGTTGCGTGGTGTCGTCGAGCGGAGCACGAGTTCGCGCACTCGGCCCTCCGGCGCGACGACGCCCTCGATGCGGTTGGACGATTCCGTCGACTCGATCACCGCGGCGCTGCGCAACGACTCGAGTTGCTCCGGCGTCTGGGCAGCCCACAACTGGTGCTTTCCGGAAGCCTCACCCAGGTGTCGAATCGTCGCGAGGTCGGTCGCGGTGAACGCCAGGCCCGCGAGATAGCCTGCGGTCAGCGACTTCATGAATGGCTCTCCCTTCGCCCGCTTGGTTCGGCCCCACCACCGGATGGCTTCGGAAAGGGGGTAATGAACGTCGTATGGGGGTAAAATGCCAGCCGCTTTACCCCCTTTCAAGGGCAATGACGCCTTGGCTACCCCGCTCGAGGAGCGGGGTGACGAGCGACGGATCGCCCCTTTACCGCAGCAGCACCAGTCGGCGCGTGGCCGAGACGCCGTCGCCCAGGCGGCAGCGCAGGAAGTAGGCGCCCGAGGGCAGCGCCTGCGGCCGCCACTCGCTGTGGTGCTCGCCGGTCCCGAGCGTCCCGAAGTCGCGGGCGGCCACGCGCCGGCCGGCGATGTCGAACAGCGCCACCTCGAACCGGGCGGGCGAGCCGATCAATAGGTCGAATGCCAGCGCCTCGCCGCGGCGCAGCGGGTTGGGCACGCGCAGCGCGGTGATCGAGCTGGCCGCCGGAGCGGGACAGCGTTCGCAATCCACGCCCGCCACCGCCGGGCCGGGGCCCAGCACGCGGAGCGCGTCCAGCGTGACGTCGTGGTACAGCACCCACTGCTCGCCCGCGGGGCCGATCGCGATTCGCACCGGACCCGACGCCTCGTTGGACTCCTCGAGCGCGGTCACCGACCACGCGCCGCCCATCAGCACCGCGGTCTT
>JADLGX010000560.1 GCA_020849095.1 Candidatus Eiseniibacteriota bacterium | reverse complement strand
GACAGGTCGGGCAGCGCGTCGAGCCTGATGTTGCGCAGCGTCCAGAACGCGAACACGCACATCGCCGCCACGCCCAGCAGCACGATGGCGCGGTTGCGCGCCGAGAAGTCGATGATCGCTCGGATCACTTGGCGCTCCCGGCGATGGCGGCGCGCAGGCGCGACTCGGAGTCGAGCAGGAAGTTGGCCTGCACCACCACCGACTCGCCCGGCTCGATGCCCGACAGGATGAGCGCCTGCTCGCCCGAGCGCCCTCCCACCTTCACCAGCCGCGGCTCGAAGTGGCGGTCGCCGGTCTGCACGTACACCACCTGGCGCACGCCGGTGTCCATCACCGCCGACTCGGGAACCAGCACGCCCTCGCGGCCCTCGCCCTCGAACTCGACGTTGGCGTACATGCCCGGCTTGAGACGCGCCCCGGGGTTGGGGAACTCGAACCGCACGCGCAGCGTGCGCGTGGCGGCATCGAGGAACGGATAGATGTAGCCGACGTTCGCGTGATGCACCTTGCCCGGCTCGTCGGCCAGCGTGATGCGCGCGCCCTGGCCCACGCGCACCGAGCCCGCCTCGTTCTCGTAAACCTCGGCCTCGATCCACACGCGCGACAGGTCGGTGACCGTGAACAGCGTGGTGCCCGGCTCGATCTGCATGCCCTCGAACACTTCCTTGCCGCTCACGAAACCCGACGCGGGCGCCACGAGCGTGATGGTGCGCGTGGCCTGGCGGGTCTGCTCGATCCGCGCGATCACCTCCGCGGGCACGTCGTACAGCTGCAGCCGGCGGCGGGCCGCGGCGAGCAGCTCGCGGGCGGTCTCCCCGCCCGCGCCCTCGGCGGCCCCCAGCGCCCGGATGAACTCCTCCTGCGTCGCCAGCAGTTCGGGCGAGTACAGGCTGAGCAGCGGCTGGCCCCTGCGCACCTCCTGCCCGCTGAAGCTGACTAACAGCCGTTCCACGGTGCCCGCCACCTTGGTGTGCACGTGGCGCAGCCGGGTCTCGTCCGCCTTCACCTCGCCCACCGTGCGCACGGACGCCGAGAGCTCGCCCTCCTGCGCGGTGGCGGTGCGAATGCCGGTCAGCTGGATCTGCTGGAATGTAAGGTCGACTGCGGAAAGGCCTTCTACTCCGGGGGCGGCGCCTCCGGCGCCGTGTGCGGCGGTGTCCGCCGCACCGGCGGCGTGATCGTCGGCGATGACCGTCAAGGCCATGCCGCAGATGGGACAGCTGCCCGGACGGTCGGACGTGTAGGTGGGGTGCATCGGGCAGTGGTAGCGCACGGACTTCTCGCCCGCGTGCGTGTCCGCGCCGCGCTTGCCGCAGCCCGCCGCCAGCATGCCGAAGGCGAGCAGCAGCACGGACGATGCGATGAGGATTCGAACGACGCGGCTCACTTGCTGCCACCTTTCGTGATCGCGATGGCGGCCCGGTTCTCGATGTGCTCGAGCTCGGCCCAGTTGGCGAATATCTCGGCTTCACGGCGCGCGAGTCCCGTGGTCGCCTCGAGCCAGGAGTTGAAGTTCGACAGCACGGCCGACAGCTCGCCGCGCCCCACCAGATAGCTCGACCGCGCGCTCTCGAACGCCAGCCGGCTGTCGGGCACGATCTGGTCGCGGTAGCGCGCGGCCTGGGCCTGCCGCAATCCCAGGTCGGTGCGCAGCCGCGCCTGCTCCGTTCGCGCCATGAGCAGCGCGCCTCGTTCGGCGGCTCGCGCCGCGAACACGTCCTGCTCCGCCGCCCGCGCGTTGGCGCGCTTTTCTCCCCCTCCCCACAGCGGCAGGTCGAGCCCCAGCCGCAGCGTGACGACGGGATCGTGCGAGCCGCGAAAGCCGACACCGGCGCCCGCAACCAGATCGGGAAGGCGCTCGAGCCGCACCGCCTGCCACTGCGCCTCGGCCGAGCGCGATTCGGCGTGGCGCACGGCCAGTTCGGTGGAGCGCAGCGCCAGGGTGTCCGAGCCGACCCGTTCGATGGCCGGAACGCCGGGCAACGCGCGCAGCGCACCTTCCGGCGAGCTGGGATCGGAGTCCGTCAACAGGGCGAGTGCAGCGCCGGCTTGCGCCCGTTCGGCCCGCAGGTCGTCCAGCCGCTCGGCGAGCCGGTGCTGCGCGAGGCGCGCCTGCAGCAGCGGCTCGCTCCCGGCGCTGCCCGTGCTGTAGCGGCTGCCCGCGCTCGCGGCCAACTGGCCCAGCACATCGCGCCCAACGAGCAGCGCCTGCTCCTCGGCATCCAGGGCATACAGCCGTGCCGCCAGCACGCGCACATCACGCACGACGACGCACTCCAGCGCCTCGAGCGCTCGTTCGCGCACCGAGGCATCCGCCTGGGCCGCGCGCTGGCGCGCGCCGCGCTTGCCGGGAAACGGAATCGCCTGCGTGAGCTGCGGCCCGATCATCGACATGTCGTCCTCGCCCACCGTGTACGAGGGAAAGCCCACGTCCTGCAGCATTAGCTCGAGCATGGGCCTGGGCAGCGCGCCGGCGCCGCGCGCGCGCTCACGCGCGGCCCGCACGCGCGCGCGCAACTCGGCCAGCGAAGGCGAGCGAGAGAGCGCCGCTGCAATGAGACTGTCCACCGTCGGCGCGTCGGCCACGCCTTCCGGCGAATGTCCGTGCGGGGAACCTTGAGCCGCACCGACTCCGGCGAGCAGGGGCGACAATGTCATTGCCAGCGACAGGCGCATGACCCACTTCTTCATCTCGGACACTCCCACAAAGACTCGGAGTCGCCTGGGCGCGGCCGCGGGCGATGGGCCCGGACGCGCCACGTTCACGGCCGACGGCGCGCGCCTACCGGGCGCGAGCGATCAACAGCCGCGAGGGATGGGTGTCAGGCGATGGCGGGAGGAGCGCGCAGTCCGTGCGCGCAGAGGGCGTCCAGCGAAGGCGGACTGCCCACATCGAGCGCCGGGGCGGCCGGGGCGGTCGCCGTTTCGGGCGCGAGAAGCGAGACGACGGCCACGATCGCCAGCGAAGCGGCCAGCGAGGACTCCGCGGCCGGTGCGATCGTGACGGGGGGCGGGGACTCGGCGGCGGTCATGCCGCAGCCGCACTCGCCCGTGCTGCACTGATGGACCGGCGCCTGCTGCGCTTCCTGCGGCGCGGCCTTGGCGGCGCAACAGGAGTGCGTGGCGGCGGACGCGCGCGTGACCGAGGAGGGCGCGGGAGCCGCGCGCATGGCCGCACAGGCGCAGCGGGCCTGCTCGAGCGGCATGAGCAGCGCCACGAGCAGGGCCAGCAACACTCGAACGGTCGGCACGAAACGCATCGGGAGCACTCTCCTTGGGAACAGCGACGGCATCAGCCTGCGGTGTGGCCCGGCGGCACGTCAAGCGCGTTATCGGGCCCGGGGGGCTTGGACTGTGCCCCGAACTGCAGTCCTCACCGAAGCGTGACGCCCGGCAGCTTGCCCGAACCGCCCAGTTCCGGGTGCACCTGCTGGCCCACGCCCAGCGTCAGCACGAGCGCCAATACCAGCCCGGCGTACATCAGGCCCATCGCCAGGCGCTTGCCCGCGGGCACGTCGTGGTAGCCGGGAATCGGGTGGTTCCAGCGCTGCCACAGCGTGAACAGTCCCACCACGAGCACGATGAGCAGGATGGCCGACTTCATCAGCAGCATGGCCGCCACGCCCAGCGCGTAACCCGCGATCCAGAACGCGCGCGTGAACACGCCCGCGATGCGCCCGCCGTCGAGCGGCGAGACCGGGATGAGGTTGAAAAGATTGAGCAGGATGCCCGTGTGCCCGAGCGTCACCAGCAGCGGCTGGT
>JADLGX010000559.1 GCA_020849095.1 Candidatus Eiseniibacteriota bacterium | reverse complement strand
GTTGTTCGACTGACCACCCTTTTCGCGATCACGACCACCTTTCACGAGCGAGGTTAAGAGTGCTGACCGTTCCTCCGATCGCCTGGATCGGATTTCTCCTGTTCTTCCTGGCGATGCTCGCCCTGGATCTGGGCGTCTTTCACCGCAGAAGCCACAAGGTGGGGATGCGTGAAGCCCTGGGCTGGACGGTCACCTGGGTGACCCTCGCGCTGCTCTTCGGGGCCGGCCTGTGGATGTGGGCCGGCCACGACAAGGGCATCGAGTTCCTGACCGGCTACCTGCTCGAGCTCTCGCTGAGCGCGGACAACGTGTTCGTGATCGCGCTGCTGTTCACCTACTTCGGAGTGCCCGAGAAGTACCAGCACAAGGTTCTGCTGTGGGGCGTGCTGGGCGCGGTCGCGATGCGCTTCGGCATGATCCTGCTGGGTACGGCGCTGGTGCGTGAGGCGGCGTGGGTGCTGTACGCGTTCGGCGGTCTGTTGATCGTGGCCGGCGTGAAGATGCTGGCGAACCGCGTGGAAGAGGTGCACCCGGAGAAGAACCCGCTGGTGGTGCTGTTCCGGCGGATCATGCCGGTCACCAAGGACTTCCACGGCGACCGCTTCTTCCTGCGGGAGGGCGGCCGACTGATGGCGACGCCGCTGTTCATCGCGCTGCTGTGCGTGGAGGCGGCCGACCTCGTGTTCGCGATCGACTCCATTCCGGCGATCTTCTCGGTGACGCTCGATCCGTTCATCGTCTTCACGTCGAACGTGTTCGCCATCCTGGGCCTGCGCTCGCTGTACTTCCTGCTGGCCAAGGCGGTGAACTCGTTCCGCTACCTCAAGCCCGCGCTCGGTGTGGTGCTGGCCTTTGCGGGCACCAAGATGCTGCTCGCGCACACCGCGTGGAAGGTGGACAACGTGGTGGCGCTGATCGTGGTGGCTGCGACACTGGGCGTGGGCGTGGCGGCCTCGCTGCTGCATCCGGCCGAGAAGCTCCCGCCCGCGCCGGACTCGGCGGCGGAGCTGGAAGCCGCGCCCCGGGAGAGTTGACTCGAATCGTCGTGGGGCCTTCGGGGTCGAGGGGGTAGAGTTCGCGGGCGATCATGCCCCCCCTCGAACCCCGGAGCGCCCGCTGAGTTCGAACCCGTCGCTCGCGACACTGTCCCGCCTGAGCCCCGACGTTCCACGCCTGTTCGCGGCGCGCATGCTGCGCATGTTCGCGTACGGCGCGCTGTCGATCGTCTTCGTGCTCTACCTGAGCGGCATCGGGCTGGGAGCGGCCGCAGTGGGGCTGCTGCTCACGCTCACGCTGCTGGGCGACGCCGCCATTTCGCTGTGGCTGGCGACGAACGCGGACCGATGGGGGAGACGACGAACCCTGCTCGCCGGCGCGGCGCTCATGGCGGCAGGCGGTGCGGGCTTTCTGGCCGCGTCGCGGCTCGAGTGGCTGATGGCCGCCGCGATCGTCGGCGTGCTGAGCCCGAGCGGAAGTGAGATCGGACCATTCCTGTCGGTGGAGCAGGCCGCGTTGTCCGAACTGTTGCCCGACGACCAGCGCACGCGCGTGTTCGCCTGGTACAACCTCGCGGGCTCGGCGGCCACGGCGCTCGGCGCGCTGGCGGCGGGATGGGGCCTGCAGGTGATGCAGCGCGCGGGCGTGGGCGAACTGGACGCGTATCGCGCCGTACTCGCCGGCTATTCCGCCGCCGGCGCGGCGCTCGCGGCGGTCTTCGCGTTCCTTTCGCCGGCGCTCGAGGCACGGCCCGCCGACGCGCCTGCGCGATCGGGCCTCTTCCTCGGCCTGCACGAGTCCAAGCGCAAGGTGGCGGGACTGAGCGCGCTGTTCGGGCTCGATGCCTTCGCGGGCGGCTTCGTGCTGCAGAGCGTGCTCGTGAACTGGTTCCACGTGCGCTTCCATGCGGACCCGGGCACGCTGGGTACGGTGTTCTTCGGCGCCAACCTGATCGCGGCCGCCTCCGCGCTCATGGCGCATCGCATCGCGCAACGCGTCGGACTCATCAACACCATGGTGTTCACTCACCTTCCGTCCACCGTGCTGCTCATTCTGGTGCCGCTCATGCCCAGCCTGCCGCTGGCGATCGGCATGCTGCTCCTGCGCTTCTCGATCTCGCAGATGGACGTTCCCACCCGGCAGTCCTACACCATGATGGTCGTCGCGCCCGACGAGCGCTCGGCCGCGGCCGGCGTGACCGGTATTGCGCGCTCACTCGGTGCCGCGCTCGCGCCGGTGATGGGAAGCGCGTTCCTGCTGGCCGGGGCCGGCACGCCATTTTTCGTGGCGGGAGGGCTCAAGATCGCCTACGACCTGCTGCTCTACCGCAGCTTTCGGCGCACCGAGAACGCCACACGCTGAGCGGCGAGATTGAACGCCGGCACGCCGGACCGCTACATTGCCGCCCATGAACACTCGCATCGTGTACACGACCGGCGCCGGCCGCATGTGCCCGGACTGCGGCTGGCCCGCCAAGGACTGCAAGTGCTCGCGACCCGGCGCGCAGAACGCCGAAGTGCCCGCGAAGATCGTGGCCAAGCTGCGCATGGAGCGCTCGGGAAGAAGCGGCAAGACCGTCACCGTGGTGGATGGCCTGCCGAAGAACGATGAGTTCCTGGCCGAGCTGGCGGCCGCGCTCAAGAAGTCCTGCGGTACTGGCGGCACCGTGCGCGAAGGGTGCGTCGAGCTGGCGGGCGACGTGCGCGAGCGCGTCCGGCCGTTGCTGGCCAAGCGCGGCTGGAGGGTGTTGGGGTGAAGACCTGCCGCCCCCGTCAGAGCCGCGCGGCCAGCCCCATCGGCAGCGGAACCGCGTGCAGCCCGAACAGCGTTTCGCCGTCGCGGCCGGCCAGCAGGAACAGACCGGTCGTCCAGCCGCGCACCCGGACGCGCCCGGGATAGGCGTTGATCCGCAGCCGGTAGCGCGACGTGTTCGCCGCGGTCACCGAGAGCATCAGCGAGCCGTCGCGGTCGTAGAAGAAGCCGTACGAGGGCACGAGCGTCGCCGTCTGCGATCCGGCGCCGAGTTCCACCAGGCTCTTGGCCCGCAGGCCGCCGCCCAGCGAGAATGCCGAGCCGTTCGGCCGGGTGTACGTGAGCCCGAGCTCACCGTGGTTGCCGAAGTAGTAGAGCGCGCTCCAGCGATCCGAGCCGGGGAGCGGCACCTTGATCGAGAAGTTCTGCCCCTGGTTCTCGATAGCACCCGTCGCGGGATCGATCGCCGGCTGCGACGACCAGTCGCGCATGTTCAGCTTCTCACCGAAGAATCGCGCGACGCTCGGCCGAGAGAAGAGCGCCACGCCGGCCGGGTCGAACACCAGCACGTCCGCGATCGCATCAGTGGACGGCGACGTGCGGCCCTCCGCCTCGACGACCTCGTTGAGCAGGTGGTACGCGGTCAGCGTGAGGCCGGCATCCCGCGCGGCATGCTCCGAGCCGTGCGCCTCGAACCACTCGGTCATCATGCGGTGGCTCATGCCGCCGCCGACCAGGTGAAGCGTGTAGTTGGGCCAGTACTGAGCCCCCGCGCGCGAAGTGCTCACGGGGAGCAGCTCGCGGCGGATGAAGTCGTTCCAGCCGGCGACCGCGATCGCGTCGCCCGGGCGGCTGAGCTCCGCCCACACGCGCCGTGCGCCATTCGAATAGCGCAGGCGGCCGAGCCGGTTCTCGTGATCGTCGAACTGGAGGATCCCGAAGCCGCCGTTCAGGACGAGGCGCGCCGGGTGCACGAGCGCATCGCTTCCGTACGGCAGCCCTTTGTAGAAGTAGTGCTGGCGCAGGGCGGACGGCAACTCGTCGGAAAACTCGCGGGGTTCCAGCCCGGCGCGCATCAGCAGCGGGTGCGAAGGCTCTGCTGCGGCGGGCGTGGGAAACGCGGCGGTCAGCGACGACAGGGCGATGATCGTGGCGAGCAACGGCCACCGGGCAACTCGGGATCGAGCAAGCATGGGGTGCTCTCGGAAGCTCTGGGTTTGCGGCCCACTCTTCAGAGACTCCCCGGCCCGAAACGATTCGCACTCTGACAATTCCTGAACGGCCCCGAATGCTCACGGGACGGAGCGGCCGGAGCCACTCCGTCCCGTCCAGCGTCGGTGGTGAGACGACTACTTCTTCCTCAGGGTGACCCACTGCCCGTCGGCCTTGGTCACGAATCCGGCCGGATCGGCATCGAACGCCTTCTTGGCGTCGGCGGTGGAGAAGAGATACGTCCTTCCGGCGTGCACCGTGAACAGCCTCGGATCGCTCGGGACCTTCTGTCCCATGGCCATCGCCGTCGCGCACCAGCTGTCGTAGCCGATGGCGAACTTGGCCGGGTTCGCCACGTAAAGCTTCTTCGCGTCGGCGTTCACGAAGAGATAGGTGCGGCCCGCGGTCGTGACCGCGTGCGCGGGATCTCCCTGGACCGCCTTGTTCATCTCGACGTACGCGACGGGGCAGTAGCCGCCGATCGCGGCCTTCGAGTGCTTCATGGGCTTGGCGGCGAACGCCGAACCGGCGGACAGGGCGAAAAGGGCGGCGGTGGCGAGCAGGGCGATACGACGCATGAACGATTCCTCCAGTAGAGATGTGGACTGCGCGGGATTCGCTCATCTCGAGCGTCCGCTCTACTGGTGGGTGCCCGGCGGGCCGGGATTGTTACACGCGTTCCCGCGCCCGCACGGGAGAGGCGAGCAGCGAATCGAGTGACACGAGCGTGCCGTCGCGCCCGACCTCGCCGAACTGCAACACGCCGGTGGGGCAGGAGTGCACGCATGCCGAGCAGCGGACGCATTCGGGGTCCTGCATGGGCAGTCCCTTGTTGGCAAAGCTCATCACGTCGATGCCCTGATGACAGACGCTGGTGCAGACATTGCACGAGATGCACTTCTTCTTCTCGGGCACGATCGCGAAACGGCTGAACCGCGCGTACACGTGCATGAGCGC
>JADLGX010000558.1 GCA_020849095.1 Candidatus Eiseniibacteriota bacterium | reverse complement strand
CGTAGGCCGAATAGCTGACCGGATCCGCGCCGGCAGGGGCCGGACAGAGCACAAGGGCGGCGGCGAAGGCCGCGGCAATTCGGGCAGCGCTCGACAGAACCTCGCTTTTAGCAGACTCGCGGCACGCCCTGTTGTGCGATCATCGGGCGCGGGATCATGTCGAGCGCGCGCGGAACGACAACGGCGGCGATCGTCTTCGGCGCGTTCGTGGGCACGCTGGCCGCGCTGATGTCGGGCCCCGAGGCCCGGCGCGAGCCGCCGGCGCGCCCCGACGTGACGGGCGTCATGGCGCAGACCTCGGCGCCACCGCGCGCACAGGCCACGCACCCGCCACCGGTCGGTACGCCTGCGCCGCGTGCGGCACCCGCGGCGCCTCCGAGCGTGGCCCCCGCCCTCGGCTCGGCCCGCGCGCTGCCGGCGCCGGACGAGACCAGCGAGCTCGACCGACTCGAGGTGGCCGAGCTTGAGAAGCGCTGTGCCTTCCGCCAGCCGGCCGCCTGCAGCGCCGGCGCACGCGCCTTCGAGATCGGGCGCGGCACCAAGGCCGATGCGGCCAAGGCACGCCTCTACCGCTCGCTCGCCCTCTCGCTGCTCGACGAGCGTTGCCTCGCGCGTGACGCCGAGGCGTGCCACGAGCTGTCGCTCTTGCACGAGCGGGGCCTCGGGGTGAAAGCCAACCCCGAGACCGCGGCGGCGCTGAGGCGGCGCGCCGCGGAGCTGTGCACGGGCAAGACCTCGGCCTTCTGTGCGGCCCTGACTGGTAGTCGGGCCCGACGGTAGCGAGAAAGGCAGGCCTGATCGATCACTTGGGCGTGTCGGGCCCGGGCCCGCGGCGGATGCACGAATTCGCGAGCGGGGCTGAGCAAGCTGGCTGGGGCGGTGGCTGTGGCTGAGGCCGGGGCGGTGGCTGCGACGGTGGCGGGGCGTGTGGCGGTGACGGGGCCTACGGCGGCACCCCCAACTGCGTGAAGCTGCGTGAAGCAGGCTCGTGCCAGCCCTGCGGGGCTGGCGCTGCGCCCGCACGCCCAGCAGCTGCGCGACGCGACCAACAGCTTCTTGCTCGACCTGGGCGAAGGCGCCCACTCCGGCCCGGGCAATCGGCGCAGCCGCGGGGGACAGAGCCCGCCACGGCCACCGCCGCTGCCACCGCCCCCGCGTTGGCCTGCGCACCGGTGTGCCGTGCACGATAGCCGCCGCCGTCACCGCCCCCGCCCCTGACACCGACACCTCTCCCGGGCCGCGGCGACCGCGCATAGCCTTGGGACTTCCGATCGAGAGTGCGCAGGCGACGTGGCCGCGTTGACCCGGCCACGAGCACACGTACAATGGCGGGCATGGGGGATCGGGCATCGACACCGGCGTTATTGGTTACGCTTGTCGGTCTGTGCTCGGGCGCTTGCGCACCGGAAGGGGCGGGAACGAACGTCGCGCCGGGCACCGACCTGCTCTCGGCTCTGCCTTCGGCGTGCGCCAAGGGCGTGTTTGCGACGGACCATCACCGGTTCGAGCACATTGGCGTCTCAGTGGCGCGCATGCTGTGCGCGCCTGTCGGCCTCGAACTGCCGACGATCGTCACGCTCGACTCCAACAGCGGAGCTGCCGTGGATTTTGGGCAATTGGCCGACGCCGATCGCGCGGCGTTTCACGGGTGGCACGCCTCCTTCGAACCAGGGTTCCGCAAGACGCTCGAGATGGAGCCGGACGAAGCGCGAGAGGCGTACGTCTGGTTCTACGTGGACGAGAGCGACGCCCCCGAGAAGGAGTGGCTGATCGGCGAGCCCTCCGCCGCCGCGGCGACTGCGGCGCTGCGCGAAAACCGCATGCGCGCCGCGGCCGCTGCAGTTGCGAAGAAGCTGCACGCTGTTCCCGGGGTCGACGTCGCAACCGACGTGCTCGGGCCTGAAGAGTACGGCATTCCGGTCGTGCGCGTTCGCGCCAAGCTAGCCGAGCTTGAGCAGATTGGAGCATGGCCCGAGGTGTGGCGGATCGACCCGGTGCCCACGAAGTTCACGCCGCAGTCGGACACCTACTACTTCACGACCCAAGAGTGGCTTCTAGACTACTATCATGGCTACGACGGCACCGGGCGCACGGTTGCGCTGTACGAGGGGGCGTACCCGGACTCATGGGCCAATCTCCCCGGCGCGGTCGCGGGATCGTGCAGCGACTGGTTCGGCGTCCAGAAGAAGTGTCATTGCGCAACCGGGACGAAAAACGAGCATCCTCGGTGGGTTGCGGGCGTCGTCCGGCGTTCCACGGGCATCCTCGGAATGGCCAACGAGGCTTCCACGATCGCCGCGAACCACCTCGGCGGGTGCCAGCCCAACGGTCCAGACTCTTTTTCGAGCGCGCTGAACTGGGCCACGTCCAACGGCGCTCAGGTGATCGTTTCGACGGACCTGATCACGCCGGGAACGGGGCTCGACTTCTTCTTCGACTACAAGGCGAGCGTCTCGCCGTACCCGGTCATCGTGGGCGTGGCTGGGAACGACTCGAACTTCAACGTCGGTTCGCACCACCGGAACGGACTTGTGACCGGCGGGGCGATCGAGTCTCCCTCTGGCAACCAGGACCGAAGCGCGGCAACCACGGACCCAACGAAGTCCTGGCGAAACCCGACTGGAACGGCCGGCTTCGAGGTTCCGCACGTCGCCGCCATTTCCGAGGACGTCACCACCGCTGGCTACGCAGCGGGCACCGTGAAGGCGGACTTGGGCGGGACCAGCGCCGCGGCACCGCAGGTCGGAGGCGTCGCGGCGTCGCTCCACGAGGCCAACCCAGACATCAGGAACTGGCCGGAGGTCATGGTGCCCGGCCTCATGGTCAGCGCGGATGAGGACCTCGACGGGACCCCGTTGAATCTCCACGATGACTGGGACGATCGCGACGGTGCAGGGCTGCTGAACGCCTACAACGCGCTCTTGGTCCTCCAGTCCACCTCGAAAGTCCACGGCAACAACGTGCCGGCCCGCGCGGGCCATGACTACCACGTCATCTCCCCGTACAGCACGCCGGCGCAGACGTTCTGGGCCGAGGAGTACGTCGCGCGGGTGCCGGCGGGGCTCGAGCTCCGAGTCGCAGCGCTCCTGCAGACCCGGCCCACCTGTCCGCAGAGCCCTGGCTCCGGGTCGTGCACGGCGGATCCGTACCCAACCTTCGCGCTCTTCGTCTACGACGGTTCGACGCTCGTGCGCGTGGCCCTGAACTCCAGCAGCAACTACCAATACATCTCACACTTCAACACGTCTGGAACCCAGAAGGATCTCAAGATCAAGATCTTCCTCGGCTATTGGAACGGCCTCAGCCAGACGACCTTTGGTGTCGCATGGGATTCGTGGTGAACCTGGGCACCGTGCGCCTTGCCAGGATTCCGTTCGTTGGCGCGCTCGCCCTGGGGCTTGGCTCGAGCTGCGACGACGAGGCGGTCGCGGGGAGGCCAGACGCCGGGGCGGCGGGCGCGGCAGGGCTCGGTGGCGGCGGCGGAGGAGCTCCCGGTGGCGGCGGCGGCGGCGGCAGCGGCGGCAGCGCAGGCGCGCCCGACAGCTCCGCGGACGCCGACGGCTCGGTCGATGCGTGCGCAGCGGAGCAAGCGGCGGTGATCGCGTTCGTGAAGGCGAACAAGGGGT
>JADLGX010000629.1 GCA_020849095.1 Candidatus Eiseniibacteriota bacterium | reverse complement strand
TGGGCGCTTCGCTCAGGGTGCTCCCGTAGACTCCGCCCAGCGACACCGAGGTCTGCAGAAAGGCCTCTTCCGGGATGCGCCGGGTGCGCAGCGCGATGGTGCCCCCGCCGAAATCCGCCGGCAGCTCCGGCGACCAGGTCTTCTGGACCACCACGCTCGAGAGCACTCCCGTGGGGAAGAGGTCGAGAGGCACCACGCGCCGCTCGGGCTCCGGCGAAGGGAGCGTGGCGCCGTCGAGCAGGGTGCTCGAGTAGCGCTCGCCGAGGCCGCGCACATAGACATACTTGCCGCCCACCAGCGTGAGGCCCGTGGCGCGCGTGAGCGCGGCGGCGGCATCGCCGTCGCCGGCGCGGCCCATCTCCTCGGCGCCGAGGACCTCGACGACGCGCTTCTCGGTCCGGCGCTCCGCGACGGAGGAGGACAGGGCTCCCTCCAGGTAGGGCGCCTTGACGCTCAGCTCATCGAGCTCGCTGGCGGCGGGCTCCAGCGACACCGCCAGGTGTGCGCCGGGCGCCACCCTGAGCTCCATGACCTGTGGCGCGAAGCGCGGACGCACGAAGGAAAGGACCGCCAGGCCGGGCGGCAGCGCCACCTCGAGGGCACCTTGCGCGTCCGTCTCGCCCAGCAGTCCGCCGCCGCGCAGGAATACCTTGACCCCGGCAAGCGCGTCGTCGGTCGAGGCGTCCCGTGCGGACAGGGCCACGGGGACCGGCTCCGCGGCGGCATGGCTCGCGGGGGGCTCTGGGCCAGACGCGTGAGCACGCGGCGCGACCGACACGAGCGTGATTAGCAGAAGGAAGCTCAGCGCGCGCATGGCGAGTCCGTTTCTGCGCATGCGGCGATGGCGACGCGCAGCCGACTGGCGCGCTCGAAGAGCCCGGCATCGACGATTCCATCGAGGAAGGCGCTCGCCTGGGTGTCGTCGCCCACGCTGAAGGCGGCGAACGCCAGCGCGTAGCGCACGGCGTCGTCTTTGGAGAGATCGGCGTCCCTCAGCTGGGCCTGCAGTGCGAGCGCCCGATCCCAGGCGCGCGCATCGATCAGCACCGCCAGGCGAGCCCGCAGGCGAGCGCGCGGCTCGGCAATGCCAGCGGTCTCGCGCAGCGCGGCCGAGAGTGCGCCGTCACGCCGCAGGAGCTCGGCGGCGTCGGCGCGACGGGATGGGTCGAGCCGGGCGGCTTCCACCGCCACCGCCGCGGCTTCACGTCCGGTGACCAGGCGTGACAGCGCCAGGCGTGGCCGCACGTCGTCGGGCGCACGCTGCCGCAGGGCCCGCAACAGCTCTGTGGCCTCGCTCAGCGCGCCCGCTTCGACGAAGTCGTGGGCCATGAGGAGCGCGTCCTCGAGGGGCATCGCGGCCGCGGCTCTGCGCGCGTCGACGAGCGCTGCGGTGCGCGCGCCGATCTCGACCAAGAGGCGCGTGCGCGCCGCGCGCAGCCTTGCGTCCTCCTGTCGCGCCAGGCCGACACTGAGCGCCTCCACGGCCCCTGCGCGCAGGCCGCCCTCGGCGAGGCATGCCGCCTCCACCAGCACGGCGGGGACGTCATCGAATCGCTCCCTTCCCGCACGCTCGAGGGCGGCGAGCGCGGGCTCGCAATGGCCGAGCGCGTGCTCGGCGCGCGCGCGCAAGAGCTCGAGATCGGCACGCAGACGGTAGCCGCGCGCGACGGTCAATGCCCGCGCCTCCTCCAGGGCAGCGCGTGCGTCCTCGTAGCGCTCTGCGGCGAAGGCGGCCCGGCCGAGCAGGCGCGCTCGCGTGAAGCGGTCGAGCTTGGGCCGCGAGTCGTCGATGGACCACAGCGCTTCGAGCGCTGCCGCGGCCTGCCCCTTGGCGAGACGCAGCTCGGCCGTGGCGAGGAGCTGGGCGTTCTTGACGTCACTCGGATGGACGCGCGGCTCATGGGGGCGCCCGACCGCCAGCGCCGGCAGGGCCGCGTGCAGCGCCAGGCCCAGCACCGGCAGCGACAGGAAGCTCAAGCGGGCACTCGTCGCCATGGCTCACTCCAGCTCGAAGCGGATGGTTTGACGCACCCAGGCCTGCACGCGGGCCTCGCCTTCTCGCCCGGGCTCGAAGACCCAGGAACGCGCGGCGGCGATGGCAGCCTCGTCAAAGACCCCGGCCGGCTCTGCCTCCACCACGCGCACCTCGGCGACGCGGCCGCGCTCGTCGACGAGGAGCTGCAGCACGACGCGGCCCGTGGCACCGCGGGCGCGCGCGGCCTTGGGGTACTGCGGCGGCGTGCGCCGCAGCACGCGTGGCGGCGTTGGCTCGACGGACTGCGCTCGTGGCGCGCCGCTTTCGGCGGGGCTGCCCATGGGCGAAGCACCACCTCCCAGGGCCATGGCGCCGTCGCCTCCGGCGCCTGCGCCCGCCACGGGACCAAGGCCAGGC
>JADLGX010000557.1 GCA_020849095.1 Candidatus Eiseniibacteriota bacterium | reverse complement strand
TTCATCGCGTTCGCCGCAGCATTCGCACTTGCCGCGGCGGGCCTGTGGTTTGCCGCGCCCGCGGCTGCCCGCCCGACCATTCGCCAGTCGTTCTTCAACGTGTACACCGCGGCGGCGGGGAGCCGGCTGGACAACCTGCCGAGTCACACCGGCCACTGCGGCGTGTGCCACTACGACCTGAACGGCGGTGGCGCGCGCAACCCGTACGGCGTGCGGCTCGGGAACGTGATCGGCAACTACTCCAACAACGACGCCGGCCGGCAACTGGCCATTCACGCCATCGAGGCCGAGGATTCGGACGCCGACGGCTACACGACGTTCGTCGAGGTCACGAACCTGACCTACGCGAACACCCCCACGTTCCCCGGGCTCACGGCCGCGAATGTCGGGAACTGCGTGAACATTCCGACGCTCTCCGAACTGACTCCGGCGCTCACGCCGCAGACGGCGCTCGACTCGCAGCCGCCGGTCGTCAACGTGCTCTCTCCGGACGGAGGCAACTCCTGGGTCGGCGGCTCGGCTCACGCGATCACGTGGAGCGCGACGGACAACGTGGGGGTCACGTCCGTCGACGTCTACTGGCGGGACGGCGCGAGCGCGCCGTGGACGCCCGTGCTGCTCGGCGGCACGAACTCGGGGAGCGTGAACTGGTTCGTGCCCAACATGCCCACGATCGCCGCGCGCGTGAAGGTCGTCGCGTGGGACGCGCGCGGAAACTCCGGCCGCGACTCGAGCGCCGCCAACTTCGCGGTCACGGCCACGCCGGGCGGCATCGCTCCGACCACCCTGCGTGACTTCGAGTTGCCGGGAACGCAACCGCTCCAGGTGGGAGCGCTGGAGAGTTCCTCCACGTGCACGAACTGCCATGGCGGCTACGCCCCGGCGGTCGAGCCCGGGCACCTCTTCAAGGGCAGCATGATGGCGCAGGCCGGAAGGGATCCGCTCTTCTACGCCTGCCTGGCCGTCGCGGACCGGGATGCGCCCGGCGCCGGCGACCTGTGCATTCGCTGCCATTCGATGAATGGCTGGATGGCGGGCCGCAGCCAGCCGACGGACGGGAGCGCGCTGGGCAGCGCCGATCGTGACGGCGTGAACTGCGACCTGTGCCACCGGCTGGTGGACCCCGTGGACGCGGGCAACGTGAGCCCGCCGGAGGACGATGGCGTGCTCCTGAGCCTGCTTCCGGGACACACGCCGGTGAACTACTCGAACGGCCAGATGGTGATCGACCCGCAGGCGCGCCGCCGCGGCCCGTACAGCGACACCGTCGCGCCGCATCAGGTTCTCTCGTCCGCGTTCCACCGGAGCAGCGACTTCTGCGGAACGTGCCACGACGTGTCCAATCCCGTCTTCGTCCGGGCGGGAGACCGGGACTACGTTCCGGGCCCGCTCGACGAGCGAGCGCCGAGCCTGCTGTCGAGCGACGTCATGCCGCTCGAGCGCACCTACAGCGAGTGGAAGCACAGCGCGTTCCCCGCGGGCGTGTACGCGCCGGAGTTCGTCGGGACGAAGCCCGGCGGCATGGCGAGTTCCTGCCAGGCCTGTCACATGCCCGACGCGAACGGCAAGGGCTGCAGCGATCCGCTCGCCCAGACGCGCTCCGACCTGCCGCGCCACGACCTCTCGGGCGGAAGCTCGTGGATGCTCGGCGTGGTCGGCACGCTGTATCCGGGCGAGACCGACGCGACGGCGCTCGCCGATGGAGCAGTGCGCTCGCGGGAACTCCTCGGAAAGGCGGCCGCACTCGACGTGGAGGTGGTGCCCGAAGGGGACAGCACGCGCGCGATCGTGACGGTCACGAACCGTTCCGGCCACAAGCTTCCCACGGGATACCCCGAGGGCCGGCGGATCTGGATCGAGCTGACCGCGTATGACGGGTTCGGCGCTCCGGTCCTGACGAGCGGCGCTTACGACGCGTCGAGCGGGCTGCTCACCGCCGACCCGCTGCTTCGCACCTACGAGACGCATCTCGGGATCTCGCCCGGTCTGGCCGCGGCGCTCGGTGCGGGGGCGGGAGGGCCGTCGTTCCACTTCGCGCTCAACGACACGGTGTACCTGGACAACCGCATCCCGCCCGCGGGCTTCACCAACACGGCCTTCGCGGGCTTCGGCGGCGAGCCGGTGGATCCGGAACACGAGGGGCCGGGGCCGCGGTACGCGGACGGCCAGAACTGGGACGTGGCCGGCTATCCGCTTCCGGCGAGCGCGCGCACCGTGAAGGTGCGCCTGCTCTACCAGAGCACCAGCCGCGACTACGTGGAGTTCCTCCGCGACCAGAACACCACCAACACGGCCGGCCAGGAGCTGTACGACGCCTGGGTGGCGAACGGGCGCGCGCAGCCGGTCGAGATGGAGCGCGACTCGGCCGCCTTCGGTCCTCTCGCGGTGGAGCCGGGGGGCACACCGGACGGACTCGTGCTGCGAGGCAATCCGTTCGCGAACACGCTGCACTTCGAGCTCACGATCGGCCGTGCAGAGCCGGTCCGCTGGCTCGTCTTCGACGCCCAGGGGCGCCTCGTGGCGTCATCGGCGGAGCGCAGGCTTTCGGCCGGCCGCCACGTGTTCGGCTGGGACGGCAGGACGGCGGCGGGGGCGGACGCCGGAGCAGGCGTGTTCTGGCTGCAGGTGCGCCACGGAGACGGCCAGACCGGCAGGCGTGTCGTGCGCATCCGCTGACCGGCGTCCGGTTCAGGGCGAGGCGCGGCCGAGCGACGATCGGCCGCGCCTCGCCCGTTTCGGGCCGATCGCGCCGTTCAGAACCCTTCGCGCGGGCTCGTGTCCTTCGCGTACGCACGCTCCACGCGCGCCACGCGGGTGGCGAAGTCCTCGTACCAGCGCTCGTGCCCGCCCCGTTGCGCGGCCAGATGGGCGGCGTTGCGCTTCCAGCCCGCGATGCTCTCCTCGTCGCGCCAGTAGCTGACCGTGATCCCGAAGCCCGCGCCGTCGCGCGCGCTCTCGACGCCCAGGTAGCCGGGCTGGGAGGAGGCGAGCGCCGTCATGGCTTCGGCCATTCGGGCGTACCCGTCCGAGTCCTCTGCGGTGCGCCGCGACGTGAAGATCACGGCGAAATACGGTGGCTGGGGCGTGGGGGCGATGCTCAAGCGTCCTCCGGAGAAGGGGGGGGCGGGTGTTTCGGTCAGCGGCGGCGGCCGCCCAGCGTACGGTAACGGCGGGCGGGTTTTTCGTCCGGTGTCCAGAGCGCGCCGTGAACGGGGTCGCGCACGTCGAGAAAGCGCCAGCGCCGCATGCCGGCGTCGCACGACAGCAGTTCGCGCACGCCGTGCTCGCGCAGCACGACGGCCAGTTCGAAGCCGGCCGGCAGCGCGCGGGACTCGCCCGGCATGAGCGCCAGCACCTCGGCCGCCACTGCGGCGTGGCGCTCGGTGGCGGACAGCAGCCGGGCGCCGGGGCTGCGCAGGAGCTCTTCGACGAACGTCCACGCCTCGGTGGGACGCAGCGCGCGGGCCACCGCGTGGGGATGGGTGACGCGCGCGAGGAACTCGTGCACGGCGGGCCAGGGCAGCGCCCACGGCCGGTCGCCATTGGCCAGTTCCTCGAGCGTCGCCGCGGCCCGCGCGTGCTCGGGCGCGAACCGGTTGACGGCGTAGGCGAGCACGCTGGTGTCCACGGCGCGCATCAGCTCTCGTCCTCGGCGGGTGCGCCGGGCATTGTCTCGCGCCGTGACGGATCCGCGAGGAACGGACCGAGGTCGTAGGAGGGCAGGTGAACGCGGGCGCGCTTCGGCGCGGCCAGCTGCTCGAGCCCCAGCCTCAGGACACGTTCGACGGCCGACGTCAGCGTCACGCCCTCCGCGGCCGCGCGGCGGCGAAGCTCGGCGTAAATGCCGGAATCCAGGATCAGGGTGGTCCGCTTCATATGCGTATGCATAACACTATCGGCAGGCTCGGGCGAGCACTCAATTTTCGTTTGAGCTCCGCCAATGTCTCCGGCACAATCCCTCGCGGTTCCGTACCACGATCACGAAGTTTCCCGATCCACTTTCAGGAGTGTGCATGGCGACTCAGAAGAAGAAGGGCGCCGCTGGCGCCGAAGCCCCGGCGACCCCCGGTCACGTCAAGGACATCAAGCTCGCGCGCGAGGGCAAGGCCCGCATCGAATGGGCCGATCGCAACATGCCCGTGCTGCGCGCCATCCGTGCCCGCTTCGCCAAGGAGCAGCCGCTCAAGAAGCTCCGCATCGCCGCGTGCCTGCACGTGACGACGGAGACGGCCGGTCTCATGCGCACGCTGAAGGCGGGCGGCGCCGAGGTCTTTCTTTGCGGTTCCAACCCGCTGAGCACGCAGGATGACGTGGCGGCCGCGCTGGTCGCCCACTACGGCATCCCGACGTTCGCGATCAAGGGCGAGGATCACAAGACCTACTACTCGCACATCGTGTCCTGCATCGAGGCCAGCCCCAACATCACGATGGACGACGGCTGCGACCTCGTGACGGTCATGCACACCAAGATGACCAAGTACCTCAAGACGGTCTTCGCCGGCACGGAAGAGACCTCCACGGGCGTCACGCGCCTGCGCGCCATGGCGGCGGACAAGAAGCTCAAGTTCCCCGTCATCGCCATCAACGACGCCGACACCAAGCACCTGTTCGACAACCGCTACGGCACCGGCCAGAGCACGCTCGACGGCGTCCTGCGCGCCACCAACATGCTGATCGCCGGCTCCACGGTGGTCATCGCCGGCTACGGCTGGTGCGGTCGCGGCCTCGCCGCTCGTGCCAAGGGCATGGGCGCCACGGTCATGGTCACCGAGGTCGATCCTCTACGCGCCCTCGAGGCGCAGATGGACGGCTACATCTCCTGCTCGATGGAAGAGGCCGCTCCCAAGGGCGACCTGTTCATCACGGTGACCGGCAACAAGTCCGTGATCCGCAAGGAGCACTTCGCGGCCATGAAGGACGGCGCGATCGTCTGCAACAGCGGCCACTTCAACGTCGAACTCGACATCCCCTCGCTCGAGCGCATGGCGGTCAGCAAGCGCCAGGCCCGTCCGTTCGTGGACGAGTACAAGCTCAAGGGTGGCAAGCGCGTCTACCTGCTGGGCGAAGGCCGTCTGATCAACCTCGCGGCGGCCGAAGGCCACCCGGCGATGGTGATGGACATGTCGTTCGCGAACCAGGCGCTGTCGGTCGAGTACCTGGTCAAGAAGGCCAAGACGCTCCAGAACAACGTGTACGTGGTGCCGTCGAACATCGACAAGGAAGTCGCCCGGCTCAAGCTGAAGAGCATGGGCATCGAAATCGACACGCTCACCGCCGATCAGGTGAAGTACCTGGCGACGTGGAGCGAAGGCACGTAGTCCACGCTCCAGCCGCAAAGCGCGACGCCCCGGCCGGTGGTTTCGGCCGGGGCGTCCCGTTGCCGGCTAGTTGCTGCGGCGCCGCGTGAAGTGACGCCCTCAAGAGGCTCTGCGGCAAGGGGATGCAGACGTCAGCTGGCCTGCCCCCGAACCAGGTTCACGAGCATCTGGAGCTGCCCCAGGTGGCCGGCCGTGTGCTCGACGATGTGCCAGAGAATCCAGCGCTTGTTGAACACTCGCTGGGTTCCGTCCGGGCGCGGCGGGCGCACCACGTCCGTGTCGAGATCGTCGTCAGTCAGCCCGGCCGCCGCGGTTCGGAGGTGGGCGGCCGAGCGCGCCAGCAACCCGGCGAACCAGGCCGCGTCGCGATCCCGCAGTGCGGCGGGAGGAAGCCCGTTGGAATCCAGCGGCATTCCGTCGTCGTCCTCGCGGATTCCGATGACGTCCTCGACGTGGCCGGATTCCTCGCCGAGCAGCCCGACCTGGACCAGGTGGGTTTCCGCGACCGCGATATGGGCGAGCAGCATGCCCGCGGAGCTGGCGCCCGGGCGCGGCTGCCAGCCGAGCTGGCCGGGCGAAAGCGCCATCGAGGCGAGCACGACGCGTTCGTGCAGTTCCTCGAGTTCCGCCACGAAGAGGGCCACGTCGCGGGAGGGGTACCCGGGGGCCGGCACCAGCCGGTCGATCTTCATTCGCGTCACTTCTTCCTCCGGTCGGCGTGGAGATGGCGAAGCAGCAGCATCTGGCCGTAGTGCCCGGCCTGATGCTCGAGGACGTGATACAGGATCCAGCGGACGTTGGAATCGTGTCGCGAACCGTCGCGCCGCGGGCGGCGAATGACGCGGTTCATCGCGGCGCCGTCCAGCGTGCGGACCGCGCCGGTCGAGAACGCGCGGGCCTTGTCGTGAAGCCTGCGGTACCAGGACAGCGGACGCCCGCGCAGGTTCGCGGGCGGCAGGGAGCCGGCCGGCAACGGCATTCCATCGTCGTCCATGTCGAGCCCGAGGATCTTCCGGAGCCGCTCGGGCGTGAAGGTCTCGGTGGCGATGAGCATCCAGTACACTTCGACGACCGCGTTGTGCGCGAGCAGCATGCCGATCGTGTTGGCTCCTCGCCGCGGCTGCCAGCCCAGTTCTGGGGCGCCGCACCCGGCGAGATCGTCGAACAGCCGACGGCTCAGGTCGTTCCATTGAAGCAGGAACGAAGCGGCCTCGGCCGTTCGGCCGGCGCGGGGAGCCTTGAGGACGTTGCGTGAGACCTGCTGCTTCGGCATGAATACTCCTGTTCGCGACGGCGCGAGCCGGCCTCACGAGGCGGGCCCGCCGTCGGCAGGGTGAGAGAGAACGTCAGGGGAACCGAACGACCCCGCGTTCGTCAAGCGGATGAGAACGCACCGGGAGCGGGACAGGGCCGCCGGGCGGCGGCCGGAGTAAACCTGCGGAGCGACGATTGGACCACCTGAACGAAGTCCGGGCCGGCGACGCACCTCGCGATGGAGAGCGCCCGCATGGCATCCACGCGGCCAACTTCCGGTTCCCTCCGGGGTTCCTGTGGGGCGCGTCCACTTCGGCCCATCAGGTCGAGGGCGGCAACACGCGCAACGACTGGTGGGCATGGGAGCAGGCGGGGCGCGTGCCGCATCGGTCCGGCGATGCCGCCGACCACTACCGCCGGTTCCGTGAGGACTTCGCGCTCGCGCAGGCGCTCGAGCACAACGCGCACCGCTTTTCAATCGAGTGGAGCCGGATCGAACCGGCCGAGGGCGTGTGGGACGAGAACGAGATCCGGCACTACCGCGACGTGCTCGAGGCGCTCCGCGAGCGCGGGCTCGAACCGGTGGTCACCCTGCTTCACTACACGTTGCCGCTCTGGGTGGCGGAACGGGGCGGGTGGGAGAACCCGGAGATCGAAAAGTGGTTCGCGCGTTACGTGCGCCGGGTCATGGCCGAGGTGGGTCCGCTCGCGCGCTGGTGGATCACGCTGAACGAGCCCGTCGTGCAGGTCTACAAGGGCTGGCTCATCGGGCAGTGGCCTCCCGGCAAGGTGGAGTGGCCCGCCGCCCTCCGCGTGCTGCGGCACATGCTGCACGCGCACGTGCTCGCGTACCACGAGATCCATCATGCCCGGCCGGACGCCCGGGTGAGCATCGCGAAGCACGTCCTGGCGCTCTCGGCGTGCGACCCGCGCAGCTGGCGCGACCGCATGTCCGTGAGGCTGCGCAGCTACTTCTTCAACCACTTGTTCCTCGATGCCCTGCACTCCGGCGTGCTGCGCGTGCCGGGACTCTTCTGGGAGCGCCTTCCGCGCGGCCGCACGCTGGACTTCATCGGCGTCAACTACTACACGCGCGATTTCGTCCACAACTCGGGGCTCGACCTGCCGGGATGGATGGGCGGAGCGTGTGACCTCGATCATCGCCAGCAGGTGGGCAAGCTCAACGACCTCGGATGGGAGGTGTACCCCGAGGGGCTCGCACAGTACCTGCGGGAGTACGCGCGCTTCCGGCTGCCGATCCTGATCACGGAGAACGGGATCCCGGCGCGGGACGACGGCGATCGCTGGACGTTCCTCTTCATGCACCTCTGGCAGGTCGCGCGCGCGATCGCCGACGGTGTCCCGGTCGTGGGCTACCTGCACTGGTCGCTTCTCGACAACTTCGAGTGGGCCGACGGCTACGGAGCGCGGTTCGGCCTGATCGAAGTGGACTACGCGACCCAGGCCCGCCGGATCCGCCCGAGCGCGTGGAAGTACGCGGACATCATCCGGCGCAACGAGCTCTGACCCGCCCGGGCAATCGAAAGGGGCGCGCCCGTCGCCGGGTGCGCCCCTCTCGATTCCGCGATTGCGGTCACTTCACGACGACCATGCGTTCCACGGCGTGCGCCGCGCCCTGCCGTGCCGACAGCAGGTAGATGCCCGGGGCCAGGTCGGTGGTCGCGATGCTCAGATCCGACGCCTGGCGGGCCGGCCCGTCGTACACCGTGCGCATGCGCCGGCCGGCGAGGTCGAACAGCTCCACCTGGGCGCGTGCGTCGCTCGGCCACGCGAAGCGGACGGCGGCCCGTCCGCGCACGGGGTTCGAGGCGAGGCTCATGACCGGCTGCTTCAGTCCGCTTCCACCCACGCCGGCGATCGTGATGGGCGCCACGATCAGCCGCGTGCCGGAGGGCGTCACGGGAATCTGGGGAATCGTCAGGACCGCGAGACTGTCGGCGCTCAGTTCGCCCTGGGCGACGAGCGTGTGCGTGGCCTGGTCGTAGGCCTCGTAGCGGTAGGGGACGCGGGTGGTGACGATGAACTGCTGCAGCCGCCGGGGAGTCACGTCGACGTGCGCGACCGGGGGCGCGGCGAACGTCTCGCCCTGCGAGGCCATCTGGCGGGAGCGCAGGACGACTTCCCACTGGGCGGGCTGGTCCACCACTTCGGGGTCCCACTCGATCATGCCGTTGATGCTTCCGACCGGATCACCCGTCGTGGTCGTGCCGTCGCCCGGATCCTGGTCCGCCGTGCAGCGCGAGAGAGCGGGAAAGCTCTGGTCGAGGCGGTAGCGGTAGAGCACCCTCCAGTCCTGCATCGGGAGCCAGTCCACGGACGTGGTCGGGTCGTAGTGCGCGCGGGTGTCCCAGAACCAGGTGCCGCCGAGCTTGTGCTCCTGCATCGCGCTGAAGAACGCGACCTTCTCGGGCCAGCCGACGACGTCGTCGTTGCGTCCCATGAAGGCGGTGACCGGCGCACCGTGCCCGCGGTAGAGCGCGCGCGACATGTAGCGGCCGTCCATCCAGTCGAAGATGCCGGGCCCGTTCTGCGTGGGCAGGTTCGCGTTGAGCGTTCCCCACATGCGGTCGAACGAGATGCGCAGGTTCGGGTAGGAATCCGGCGTGTAGCCAAAGCAGAGCTTGGGGATGAACGCCAGCGCCGCGGCGATGCGCTCAGGATGATGCCAGGCGAGGAACGTGGCGAAGGTGCCGCCCATCGAGCCGCCCATCGCGTACACCCGGTTGCGGTCGTGCTGGATCGTGCGCTCGGCCCAGTCGAGCAGGTACATGACGCCGCGATCGGTGTAGTCCACGACCTTGCCGCGCCGGGGCGCGGGGTTCCACTCGCGCGCGAGGTCATAGGTCTCCGCGAAGCCGTAGTAGAAGTCGCCCACGTCGTTCGTCGGGAGGTAGTCGTCGATCGCGATCACCGTTTCACCGGGCGTGCCCGTGCCCGACATGGCGTTGAAGAAGCTGCCGCCGCGCCCGTGCCCGTGCAGGAGCAGCGCGCCTCCCGGCAGGCCGCGCTTGATGCCGAAGTGGAGCTCACGCCGCCCGCGCGGGCTCATGGCCGGGAACTGGAACGTCTTGTCCGAGTCCGTCGTGAAGAGCGCGTACACCTCGCCGGAGACGGGCTCGTTCAGCTCGCGCTGCCAGACCGGCACCGGAAGGCCGACCAGCTCGTGGACGGGCGTGATCATGGAACTCTGGCCGGGCTCGATGTCCATCGAGACATTGCCACCGACCGAGTCGGCGACGACGGCGTAGTACACGCTTCGCTCGTTGATCACGGTGTGAACGTAGAGCCCGCCCGACGGGGGCAGCGGAGCGCTCGCGCTGTCCACGCGGAAGGTGCAGAGCTCGCCGAGCAGCGACGACATCCGGAAGTCGATCGCGCTCGAGTCCCGCACGGATCCGATCTCGGTCGCGAACACGATGTCGGACGATCTCGTGATGGGGACGGGCGACTCGTAGATGTGGTAGATCCAGTTCGTGCCCGGGACGTTTTCCCAGGTCAGGAACGTCTGGCCGTTGCGCGTCTCGACGACGAGATTCGTCACCGATCCGGCCGCCGACGAGCCGGCGAGCAGGGTCGAGAGTGCGACGAGGGTGAGCAGGGCAGCGAGAAGGGGCAGGCGTCGGGGGAGCATCGGGGGTTTCCTCGCGTGTCGGTCTCGGGCGTCCAGTCCACAGAGGGCACGAGCTTAACCGCTGTCCAGCCCTTGTGAAACGGGAAAGTGGGGACTTCGAAGGTTCTTTCCCACCCGGGGCACGCGACGCCGTGGCCGATGGCGAGAATCACCCATCGAAAAGCCCCCGCCGGGATCCCGGCGGGGGCTTTCGGTTGCCTCGGCGCGGCGTCAGTTCGACGCGATGCGCATGTTGTAGAACGAGCGGTACACGAAGACCAGCGCGATCAGCATGAACACGATCGACACCGGCATGCGGATGTCCGGGTTCGCGACGGCCATCTCGACCGCGAGCAGGCCGAACAGCGTCGTGAACTTGATGATCGGGTTCAGGGCCACCGAGGAGGTGTCCTTGTAGGGGTCGCCGACCGTGTCGCCCACGACCGTGGCCGCGTGCAGTTCGGTGCCCTTCGCGTTCAGCTCGACCTCGACCACTTTCTTGGCGTTGTCCCACGCGCCGCCGGCATTCGCCATGTAGACGGCCTGGAAGAGGCCGACGACCGCGATGCTGACGAGGTAGGCGATGAAGAACACCTCGTTGAAGAAGGCGTACGCGATCGTGAGGCAGAAGATGACGATGAAGATGTTGAACATGCCCGCCTGCGCGTACTCGGTGCAGATGCGCACCACCGTGCGGGACGTCTCGATGTTTGCCGCCTCGGCCGAGTCGAGCTTGATGTTCTTCTTGATGTACTCGACCGCGCGGTAGGCGCCGGTCGTGACCGCCTGCATCGAGGCGCCGGTGAACCAGTACACCGTGCCGCCGCCCATGAGCAGGCCGAGAATCACGTAGGGATCGAGCAGGTCGAGCTTGAACAGCTGCGCGCCGGCCGCGTCGAGCCCGAAGTGCTTCTGGAGCGTGAGCACGATCGAGAAGAGCATCGTGGTCGCGCCGGCGACGGCCGTCGCGATGAGCACGGGCTTGGCGGTCGCCTTGAAGGTGTTGCCGGCGCCGTCGTTGTCCTCGAGGAAGTGCTTGCCCTTCTCGAAGTCCGGCTTGAAGCCGAACTGCTTCTCGATTTCCTGCGCCGCGCCGGGCGTCGTCTCGACCTGGGAGAGCTCGAAGATCGACTGGGCGTTGTCCGTCACCGGGCCGTAGGAGTCCACGGCGATCGTCACCGGGCCCATGCCCAGAAGACCGAACGCCACGAGGCCGAACGCGAACACGGCCGGATACGACATGTAGGCCGCCAGTCCCTGACCCGAGAAGTAGTAGGCCGCGAACAGCAGGACCGCCAGCGTGAGCGCCTTCCAGAACACCGAGAAGTTGCCGGCGACCATGCCCGACAGGATGTTCAGCGAGGCGCCGCCTTCCTTGGAGGCCGCGACGACTTCGGCCACGTGACGCGAGTGCGCGCTCGTGAACACCTTGGTGAACTCGGGAATCACCGCGGCGGCCAGCGTGCCGCACGAGATGATCATCGAGAGCGTGAACCAGAGGTTGCCGAACTGGGCCTCGGGAAGCAGGAACTTGGAGGCGATGAATGTGATCGCGATCGAGAGCGCCGAGCACACCCAGACGAGGCTGGTGAGCGGAGCCTCGAAGTCCATCTTGTCCTTGCCCTGGAAGATGCTGCGGGCGACGGCGGCATTGCCGACGTAGGAGAGGATGGACGTGAGGATCATGAGCACGCGCATCACGAAGATCCACACGAGGAACTGCGCCTTGTGCTCGGGCATCACGGCGAGCGCGATGAACGAGATGAGCGCCACGCCCGTCACGCCGTAGGTCTCGAAGCCGTCGGCGGTGGGGCCGACCGAGTCGCCGGCGTTGTCGCCGGTGCAGTCCGCGATCACGCCGGGGTTGCGCGGATCGTCTTCCTTGATCTTGAACACGACCTTCATGAGGTCGGAGCCGATGTCGGCGATCTTGGTGAAGATGCCGCCGGCGATACGCAGCGCGGAGGCGCCGAGCGACTCGCCGATCGCGAAGCCGAGGAAGCAGGCGCCGGCGCTCTCGGCGGGCACCCACAGCAGGATCGCGAGCATCATGAGCAGTTCGACGCAGATGAGGAGCACGCCGATGCTCATACCGGCCTGCAGCGGAATCTCGCAGACGGGCAGCGGCTTGCCCTTGAGCGAGGCGAACGCGGCGCGGCTGTTGGCGAACGTGTTCATGCGGATGCCGAACCACGCGACGCCGTACGATCCCAGGATGCCCAGGATCGAGAACAGGATGATGGTGATGACGCGCATGGCGTCGAGGTGCTGGATGAAGCCGAAGTAGTAGACGATGCAGGCGCCGATGAACACCTCGAGCACCATGAGCAGCTGACCCTGCTTGAGCAGGTACGCCTTGCACGTCTCGTAGATCGTGTGCGAGACGTCGAGCATGGACTTGTGGGCCGGCATGTTCCGCACCTGGTTGAACATCACCAGGCCGAAGGCCATTCCGAACACGCACACGCCGAGCCCGTAGTACAGCAGCTGGCGCTGGGCGGCATCGAGCGTGGGGAGCTGGAGATCCAGCTCACTGGCAGAGCAGAGGGCCGGCAACAGCATTCCCGCGAGCAAGGCGAGCAGGCCGGGCACGGAGAGTTTCCGCAGGGCGGTTCCCGCGGTGCGGAACAGCTTCATCGGGTGCTCCTCGGTTGGTCAGGCGACCGGCAGACGACAGCCGGAGTTTCCAGCACGGGGCAGCTGCGAGGATGCAGTTGGGGAGGCGGCCCGCGCACCGGTGGGTTGGTTCTTCCGGGAACCCCATGGGGGGTATCCGGAAGGCGCGGAAGGATAAACGAATCGTCAGGGATGAAACAAGCCCGCAACTCTCACCCGGAACGGCGAAGCGGGCGGGGAAGGCCGGGCCCGAACGAGAGCCCCGAACCTCACCACCCGCTCCGAGGAGGCACGACCCGCATCACACCGCCGACGGCCGCTCCTCACGAGTGAATCCGATCGCCAGGAAGAACGCGAGGACGGCGATCGCTGCTCCGATCCCGGCGAGCCGAACGGAAGGTCGCAGGCGCAGGTCCACCACGGCCGTTCGCACCACGCGGGCCTGGGTCGGCGCGGGCAGCACCAGTCCGACGCGCGCGTTGTCCGCGTCCACGCCGGCGATCGCGATCGGGCCGAGGCCCTCGGCTTCGGCCGGGAATGGCACCTCACCCTTGGAGTTCGCGATCGCTCCGGGCGAGACCGACTGCGTCTTGCCGTTGCGCGTCACTTCGAGGTCCGCGTACAGGCGAATCGTGTCGCCCATCTCGAAGCGGAACTTGACGAACTTCACCTGGGCGTCGCCCGCGCCCACAGTCTCGCCCTTGCGGATCCACGAGATGCCGTGCGGATTGACCTGCCGTTCCTCGAGCGCGACGGGTACGAGCACCAGGGCGCCGAACGGCGTGCCGGCCGCGCGGAATCCGCGATCTGCGCCCGCGCGCCCACGAAGCTCCGCCCACACCGTGTCCACACCGGCGCTCGAGCTGAGCGCGAACTTCATGCGGCGGAGGCTGTCGTGGGGCGCTTCGGTCGCGACGAAGGTGACGCGAGTGCCGAGGGTGTCGAGGCTGCCGCCCTCCTCGAGCGCCAGCTTCTGCGCGCGGGCGCCGTGCAGGGCCAGCATGGCCGAGATGACCACGAGCGCGGCGCAGCCGGCCAGCAGGGCCGCCGAAACGCCCGCGTTGTCCCCACGCTGGCGAATCACCATGTTCACGGCGGTCCCCAGCACGGCGCCTCCCAGCACCAGCCCGGCTAGCGCAACGGCGTGCTGCAGGCCGGCGAAGTAGGCGCCCGCGCCAACGAGCGCCCCGATCACGACGCCGGGGAGCCAGAAGCCCACCTGCCCGATCGCGTGGATGCGCAGGGAGCGCACGCCCGGAAGAAGGGAGAAGAGCGCAGCGAGGCCGACCAGGAGCGCCGAGATCACGCGCGGGTCCCCCGTGCTTCCGTCCGCATGGACGAGTGAGGCGCCCGCCGGAATCCAGGCCGGCAACAGGAGCGCCCCGGCGAGCAGGAGCGCGCTCCATAGAAGAGCGGTCACGGCGAGCAGGCGGCCGGCCCGGCTGGGACGTGCCGCGATGAGTGCGAAGACGACGAGCGAAAGGACGGCAAGAGCCCAGGTGGCGGGCTGGATCACGGCTGAAAGGTCGTTCATGGAATCCTCCGTTCCCATGCATAGCCAGTTCCATGCCGCCTGAAGGCGGTCACTTGCGCGAGGGCCGGGCAGGCGCGGCAACCCCCACGAGGAGGCATCTTCGACGCCCCATGGGGGAACGTCGAGGAGGGGACTGCCGCGCCGTCAGGCCGTACACGCAACGGTCAAGCTGTCAGTAGTTCTACGTATGTTCCTGACGCGCTGGCAGTCCAGCGAGAGACCCCTTGCCGGCGGGGGAAAGCCACTCCAGAAACGTGACGTTACAACCATTTGTGCTCCAACGGGATGAAGCCTCACTTCTCGAACCGGCCGACCTTGTGAATCGTGGCACAAGCATTGATATGGGTATGGGACAGGACCGCGGGCCTTTGCGCGGTACCAGAGAACACGAAGCCCTCTCTGAAAGCCTGCTCCTTGGGGATCGCCGCCATGAACCAGCCCTTCGCCTTCGCCGCCGAATCGCCCGCCCGGGCGAGCGGGATGGTGACGCGCACGGTGGCTGTGGCCAGCTTCCTCGCGGTGGTCTTCCTCGGCGGCATTTCCCCGTTCGCCGCGGCCAACGCCGAAGGCGCGATCGAGCCCCAGGTGGACTCCATGTACACCCGCGGCGAGGCGAACGGTGGGCGCACGTTCGAGCAGCCCCTGGGTGTGGCCTTCGACATCCGCTCCGGCGAGATCGTCGTGGCCAACACCGGCATGAACCGCGTCGAGTTCTTCTCTCGCGACGGCCAGCCGCAGGGCTTCTTCGTGCACCGCGTCGTCGGCTCAGACGGCGCCGTCCGCGACGGCCTTCCCAAGCACGTGGCCGTGGACGCCGCGGGCCGGATCCTCGTGGTGGATGCCTTCGCCTCCTACGTGGACGTCTGCGACTACCGCGGCCGCACCTTGGAACACATCACGCTGCCAGCGCCGGACTCCGCTCTCGAAGGCGGCGGCGGACCGGGCGCGATCGCCATCGCGCCCGATGGACGCATTCTGGTGGCATCGCGCGGCCGCATGGGCCGTGTACACGTTTTCTCGCCCGAGGGCCGCTGGCTGTCCTCGTGGGGCGAAGCGGGCAAGGAGCCCGGCAAGCTGAGCGCGATCGCGGGTCTCGCGGTGGCGCCCAATGGTGAGGTCGCGGTGACCTGCGTTCTCACCGAACTCGGCGTCCAGGTGTTCGACGCCGGGGGCAAGTACCTCCGCGGCTTCGGAGTGCACGATCAGGGGCCGGGAAGGTTCTCCGCGCCCAGCGGCATCGTGATCACGCCGGACTCCCGCTACTGGGTCTCCGACCTGATTCGCCACAACGTGCAGGTCTTCGATTCCACGGGGCAGTTACTGGGCATTCTGGGTGGTGGGGAGGGATCCGGGGCGATGCTGTACCCCAGCGCGTTGGCCAGTGACGGCAAGGGCATGTTCGCCACTGTCGAAACCGGCAGCAAGCTGCTGCGGTTGATGTGGGTTCGCTGATCGCCGGCGGATCAAAGTAGTTCTGAGGACGCAAGCAGGGCCGCACCGTCTCACTGCACACGTTGTTCTCCCACCGTTTCCCGTCACACAAGATAGATGGAGACACCCAATGAAGCGCATTACCCTTCTTCTGACCGGCCTCATGATGGTCGGGGCTGCCGCGCTGGCCACCGCTGGTGACTTCCATACCAGCACGTCGCTGATCTGCTCCGATTGCCACGTCGCTCACTACAGCCAGCAGCACGGCTATTCGACCAGCGGCGTCTTCACCCCGATGGGCACGGCCGGCCCGTACGCCTCCCTGCTCCGCAACGACGAAGTCTCGCTCTGCCTGTCGTGCCACAACGGCTCCTCGTTCGCTCCGGACGTCTTCGGCGCCAACGGTGGAACCGCTGGTCTTCGCCAGGCGGGCGGCCTGAACGCCGCGGCCGGCCATGGCTTCTCGAACGACGCCGGCTATGACGAAATCAACGGCCACACGCTGTTCTCGATGGCGATGCCCCCAGGCGGCGCCACCAGCGCGTACGTGCCGGACGCCACGCACGGTCTGTGGTGCGGCAGCTGCCATATGGTCCATGGCGGCCCGACGTACCGTAACCTGAGCCGCCGCGGCATCTTCACCGGCGACACGCTGACCTACGCGGTCGGAACGAACGACCTCACCAAGGACATCTTCGAGCACTCCGCTGCCGCGTACACGGAAGCCGATGTCGACTTCAACGAGCCGGACATCCGCAACAGCAAGTACGGCCGCTGGTGCCAGAACTGCCACACCGACTTCCACGGCCAGGCTGGCGACGCCAACATGGGCGGCGGCACGGTCGATTGGACGCGTCACCCGGTCGCCGACGTCAACATGAGCACGACGGCCAACTACACGCTCGTGACGAACAAGGTCAAGGTGATGGACTCGCAGGGTCTGTGGATCGGCACGGGTACGGACAACACCCTGACGCCGTCCTGCATGAGCTGCCACAAGGGCCATGGCAACAAGAACGCCTTCGGCCTCATCTTCATGGACGGTGCCGGTGCGCGTACGGAAGAAGGCGACGGCGGCAACATGCGGTCGCTCTGCCGTCAGTGCCACCGTCAGGGCGCCTGAGTCCTGAACGCGAGTCTTCGGCCATGAAGTAAGGTGGCCGGAGGGGGCGGTGCGAGTCCTCCCGGACCCGCACCGCCCGTCGCGGTTCCACGCACCACGAAACCGAAAAGGGGAGCACCGTGCACGAGTCGCCTCGCCATCCAGGCCACGCGTCCACATCGCCCCGCGCATGGCACCAGCACTCCGGCCTGCGCCTCGCGATGCTCCTGCTGTCGTCCCTGCTGGCGCTCTCGGCCGGGCCTCCCGCGCTGCGCACTCCGCGCGATGCCGACAGCATCCGCCTGAGCCTCGCCACCGGACTGCACGACGGTGACTGCGACCGCTGCCACTCGATGCACGGCACCGGTCAGGTCACGGTTTTTCCGAACGCGCTCAAGGGCCCCAACGACAACTCGCTCTGCATCGAGTGCCATGATCGCCCCTGGACGCAGGGCAGCTTCGCGGTCGAAAAGCTCTACCTGGGCACAGGGCACGGCTCCAGCACCTCGATGGTGTGGCCCGGTCCGGTGCCGCCCATGCGCCTCGAGCCCGACGCCGCCACGAAGTGCGTCAACTGCCACGACCCTCACGGTGTCACCGACGCGCAGGGTGTCGTGCCCCGGCTCGCGCTGCGGCGCGAGGAGCAACTCTGCCTGGCTTGCCACGACGGCAGCCCCGCGAGCGCCAACATCGCCGCCGAGTTCAGCAAGCCCTATCGGCACCCGACACTGACGATCGCGGGCCGGCACACCGGCGCCGACGAGCAGCTTCCCTCCGAGTTCGGGGTCACGCCGGTGAACCAGCGTCACGCCGAATGCGAGGACTGCCACAATCCCCACGTCTCCCGGGCCGACCGCTCGTCGGTCGAGGGCACCACCGAGGCGTCCCGCCTCGTGCTCGGCGTGAGCCGAGTCGCCGTCTCCAACGGCGGGGCGGGATCCCGCCCGCTGTACACGCTCTTCGGCGCGTCGGACTCGCTGTCTTCGCCGAACGCCGAGTACCAGCTCTGTTTCAAGTGCCATTCGTCGTGGACGACGCAGCCCTCGGGGCAGACCGACATGGGGCTCGTACTCAACCCGGCGAATCCCTCGTATCACCCCGTCGAGGACATCGGCCGGAACCTGAACATCTCGCCGATGGCGTTCACGCCCGGCTGGAGCGCCACGTCGATCACGCGCTGCGGATCCTGCCACGGTTCCGACTTCGGCGGTGTCGCCGGTCCGCACGGCTCGACGAATGCGGGGCTGCTCCGCCGCCCTTCGCCCGCGTCCGCCAGCGAGCGCACGATGAGCTCCGACGAACTCTGCTTCGCCTGCCACGACTACGACGTGTACGCGAATCCTTCATCGCCCTCCACCACGCGCGCGGCGTCGCGGTTCAACGCGCCCAACTCCGAAATGGGGCATGCGGAGCACGTGGGTGAGGAGCGGGTTCCCTGCTACGCGTGCCACGTGACGCACGGCTCGACCACGCAGCCCAACCTGCTCGTGCTCGGGCGTTCGCCCGGCCTGATCACCTACACGCGCACGGCTTCGGGTGGTACCTGCACCGCGTCCTGCCACGGAAGCGAGTCGTACACCGTCAACTATGCGCGATGAACCCCGGCATCGGTCTCTGGGACTGGCGGCAGCGGCGCTCGGCGCGCTGCTGTGCGCCGCTCCCGTGGGCGCCGAGGGGATCTACGGCTCGTTCACCACGCAGTACCAGAAGCTCGACGAGACCTCCTTGCTGCTGACCGGCGGCGGCAACTCGCGCAAGGTGAGTGTGTCCCAGGAACTGTGGCTGCGCTCGATCGACCTGCACCAGCAGAGCTACCTGCGGCAGAACCTGATGCTCGAGTCGAACGTGCGCTTCTCCGAGCGCTCGTACCTCGATCGCGATGATCTCGCCCGCACTCCGGCGGGTGTGATGCGGCTGGTTCATCCCTACATCCAGGTGATGGCGTCGCACCAGCCGGCGCTGACGCGCGCCTCGCTGTCGTCGCAGAGCGGACTCAATCCGGACTCGGTGACCACGCGCACGGTGACGACCCACAACAAGGAGTCCATGGTCGCGGGCCACTTCTCGTTCCCGAACCTGCCGCGTGTGGACCTGGCGTGGATCAGCCGCCGGCGCGACGGCGCGGGGTCGCTCGGCGACCGCAACCAGACGCGAAGCGCGCGAGTGACGTTCGACCGCGATCGCTACTCCACCTATGGCACGGTGAACCAGCAGCGCATCCTCTCGGGCACGCCCGGGTCGCAGACGAACGTCCAGACCGTGCTCGCCGCCGGCGGCACCTATCGCTATGCCGCCCGCCCGAACCTGTCGTTCAACGGCCAGTACGACGCCAGCGACGTGCTCAGTTCGACCGGTGGAGCGCGCCGACCGGCCCAGTTCAGCCAGTCGGCCTCGCTCAACGGCGACTGGCGAGGCGGCACCCAGTGGCTCGGCACCTCGAGCGTGCAGTGGCGGCGTGTGGACTCGGGCAACCGGAACCTGCCCTCGTTGACGGACCACGAAGGAACGCTGATGGGTCGCTATCTCTTCACTCGGCGCTCCCACGTGCTGTCGGGGCTGGGATATCGCACCGTGCGGGAGGGCGCCGGCGGCGTCTCGCTCTCGGATGGCGTCCAGCGCTACGCGATGGCGCTCGCCACCATCGACGCGCCGATCCGGCGCAAGTGGACGCTGTCGTCCAATGTTTCCCACACGACCAACTGGGATCCCGGCAAGGCCGCGTACCACGTCGAGTCCATGTCGGGCTCGACCCGGGGCGTCCTCAACCCCCGGCTGCAGGCGGACGCCAACCTGCAGGTGACCGCGAATACAGACTCCAGCGCCGCCAGCTCGCGCTATTCCAGCGCCTGGTCCGCGCGCGTGCAGGGCACTCCGCTGCGCGCGCTGCAGCTGATGCTCTCGCTTCGCAGCCTTCGCAACGGCCCCGGTCTGCTGCGCCCTCTTTCCGTCGCGCGCGGACTCACCCTGGACGTCAACTGGCGCCCCGTGCGCACGCTTCAGCTCGTGGGGCAGTACGGCTGGAACGACGCGGCCCCCAGCTCGTCCGGCCGCTCCACCACCCGAACCGTGACCGCGCGCTACGAACCCGCCCGGCGCTGGCAGTGGTACGGAAGCTGGACCCGTAGCGATCAGCGGGAGGTGGTCAGCATCGCCGGCCGGTTGTCGAGCCGTGAGGTGTACACGACCCGCCTGCAGTTCGAGCCGAACCGCCGTTTTGCCGCCAATGCAGCCCTGTCGTATAACGATCCCGGTCATGAGCTGGAGTCCCGCCGGCTCGACCTGACCCTTGCCTGGAGCTTCGGACGATGAAAGTGCCCTCGGCGTCGCACCTGGTCTCGCGCCTGTTCGTCGCGGTCGCCCTGACCGCACTGATGGCCGGCTGCGCGCCGGGCCCGCGGTTGTTCGTCAACCGTGATGCGGACATGACGATGTACAAGCGCGTCGTGATCGTGCCGTTCGTCAACCTGAGCGGGGAGCCCTACGCCGTCGGCCGCGTGGTCCGGGCGCTCACCACCGAACTGATCATGGTGGACCGCTTCCAGATCGTGGACCCCTCGCTGCTGCTCGGCGAGCTCGAGCAGGCCAATGTCACGCCCGACGCGACCGGCCAGTTCGACGTGAACAAACTGCGCGACGCGGCCGCCAAGCTCCAGGCCACGGCCGTCATCCGCGGCAGCGTGTCGGAGTACGCCATCCGCCGCGCGGGCACGGACGAGTTCCCGGTCGTGGCGTTCGACTGCGAGATGCTCGACGTTCAGACCGGCATCGTGATCTGGCGCCTGTCCATCCAGCACTCGGGCAAGGGCCGGCTGCCGATCATCGGCGGATCGGGCGAGCGCACGTTTTCCCGCGTCACCCAGGAGGCCTGCCAGAGCGCGGTGACGCTGCTGCGGGCGAAGATCCTGTGAGAGCGCTCCCGTCATTGCGCCTGCTGGCGCCGCTGCTGATCGTCTGCGCCCTGGCCGCCGGCTGCGCGGGTTCCTCCGCCCGGCCGCACCCGCTGCCCGCCGGCCAGCGCAAGGCGGTCATCCTGCTGCCTCTCGAGAACCTCACGGGGCGCGCCGAGAACGGCGACCGCTTCAGCCGCCTCGTGTGGTCCATGCTGGCGCGATCGGGCCGCTTCGACGCGATCGACCCGGGCGAAGTGGACGCGGCCCTGGGCGAGCTGCGCATCCGATCGGCCGGCTCGCTCACGCGCGAACAGGTGCTGCGCGTGTCCAGCCGGCTGAACGCGCGCTGGATCGTGGCGGGAACACTGTTGGAGTGCGGCACCATGCGCACGCCGGATGGGGACATCCCGTCGTTCGGGCTGACCCTCCGGGTGCTGGACGGAAGGACCGGGCAGGTGGTCTGGGCGGATCTTCGCGCCCGTTCGGGCCAGGACCGCGAGACCATCTTCGGCTGGGGGAGAGAGGAAAGCCTCGACCGCCTCGCCGAAGCCACCGCTCGCGAGCTCGTGAACGAAATCGACATCCCCGACATGACGGATAGCGTCTCCACGACGGAAGGAAGACCATGAGGAAATCCATCGTCCTCTTCGCCGCGCTGCTGCTTCTCGCCAGCGCACTCGGTCACGCGGCCACGCCGGGCACCACCGCCCCTCGCACTTCCGCTCCCGCGGCTGCGGGCAAGGGCCCTGCCAAGCTCAAGAACGTCACGCTGCACATCTTCAGCCGCGTGTTTCCCAACTTTCACGACAAGGTCGTGGCCGTCCCGAACAAGTCCTTCCGCGTCGGCGACACCGAGTACACGGCCCGGCTCATCCGGTTCGAGCCGGATTTCTCCATGGACATCAAGAACCGCAAGGTCGTGTCCATGAGCGGCGAGCCCAACAACCCCGGGTTCCAGATCGTCGTCAGCAAGGCGGGCGCCGCCCACGACACGTCGTGGGCGTTCTTCAACATGCCGCCCCACTTCAGCGCCAAGTCGCAGCTCGCGTTCGTCGCGACCCGGATCGAGTTCCTCAACCGGCCGCTCATCGAAAGCCAGGACTCGCTCGCGATCAAGATCCGGCAGCGTGAAGGGGGAGCGCGGTGAAATCCCGGAATCTCCTGTGGAGCGCGGTGGCGGTCCTCGCGCTCGGCCTGCCGGCGGCGCGACTCGCGCTGTCGGCGCCCCCGGCCCCCGCCACGGCCACGACGTCCGTCACTCCCGCCACGCCGCCGGCCTCCGCGGCGCGACCCGCGCCGGCGGCCACCGTTCGCCGCGGCTCGGGACCGGCGCGTGAGTGCTACGACTGCCATGGGGCGTCGCGCACGGCGTTCAAGAAGAAGAAGTTCCTGCACGCACCGCTCAAGAAGAACGACTGCGCGTCGTGCCATCGCAGCCACGGCTTCTCGCAGAGCCTCGTGCTGCAGAAGGCCGCCAACCAGATCTGCCTGGACTGTCACGGCGACATGCTCAAGGGCACGGCGGCCGCGCACCAGCATCCGGCCTTCAAGCGAGGCGACTGCCTGGGCTGTCACGACCCGCACGCCAGCGACCGTCCGCACCTCGTGCGCGACACGACGCCGGTGGGTTCCTGCTTCACGTGTCACTCGGGCTCGCTGGCCGAGTCCAAGATGGCCCATCAGCACGAGCCGTTCCTCAAGGGCAACTGCTCGTCCTGTCACGAGGCGCACCAGAGCCCCAACGAGGGCATGGTGAAGGCGAAGGGTGACGCGCTCTGCACTCCGTGCCACGCGCTCGCCCGGGTCGAAGGCAAGCATGCCAAGTCGCCGCGACGCGGGCTCGAGTGCCTGGACTGCCACTCGCCGCACGCCAGCTCCAAGCCGGCGCTCGGGCGCGAAGCCGCGCACGATCCCGTGGCCTCGGGCGACTGCGAATCCTGTCACGTCATGGAAGCGGGCAAGCCCACGGCCAAGATGGTCGCGACGGGCGCCAAGCTCTGCATCGAGTGTCACGACGACATGTCGGGGCTCGGCGAGCGCGCGCATCCGCACGATCCGGCCGCCGAGGGCAACTGTCTCGAGTGCCACGACGCGCACCGGGGCTCCACTTCGGGCAAGCTGCTCAAGTCGCGTCCCGCGCAGATGTGCGGCAGCTGCCACGACGAGCTGGCCGCCCAGCTGAAGATGCCCGTCGTTCACCGGGCGTTCTCCGAGGGCAACTGCGCGAGCTGTCACGACGCGCACGGCTCGGCCAATCCCGCGCTCGCCCGCACGGCGGACGGCGCCATGTGCCTGTCGTGCCACAAGACCGTCGAGCACGACCTCGCCGATCCCAAGGGAGTGCACCCTCCGGCGGCCAAGCGCGACTGCCTCAAGTGCCACTCGCCGCACGCCAGCACGCGCAAGGCGCTGCTACGCCAGGAAGAGAAGCCGCTTTGCGTGAGCTGTCACCGCGACGCGGTCAAGGCGCTCGAGGAGAAGACCGCCCACGCGCCGTTCAACTCCGGCAGCTGCACCGCATGCCACAAGCCGCACTCGTCCACGCTGCCCAAGCTGGCCCTCGCGGACAACGCGAGCACGTGCCTCGGCTGTCACACCGAGCTGCAGCGCGAGCTCGCCCGGGAACACGTGCACGGGCCCGCCAAATCCGGCAAGTGCATCAGCTGTCACGGCCCGCACGGCGGCATCGGCAAGGGGTTGCTGACCAAGCCCGAAGGCGAACTGTGCGGCGGCTGTCACCTGCCGATCGCCCGCAAGGTCGCGGGCGCCGGCGCGCACACGGTGGCGGCGCGCGGGGACTGCCAGGCGTGCCACGAGCCGCACGGCTCCAAGCTCAACAACCTCCTGCGCGCGCCCGCGGCGGAACTCTGCGCCAAGTGCCACGCCGACGTCGGGCACCAGGGGGACAACGTGCATCCGCCGGTCGCGGACCGCGAGTGCATGTCCTGCCACGACCCGCACGGCGGCCCCGCGGCGCCCGCGCTGGCGCGCACGGTTCCGGGGCTCTGCATCGAGTGCCACGAGACCGACACCAAGTCCATGCGCGGCGCGCACAAAGAGGCCAACGTCGCCACCGCGAACTGCCTCTCGTGCCACTCGGCGCACGCTTCCAAGTCGGCGGGCCTGCTGCAGTCGCACGCTCACCCCGGCTTCGGCGACAAGAACTGCACCAAGTGCCACGGGCCGGGCGTGCCGTCGGTCACCAACCTGAACGCTCCGGCGGCGCAGCTCTGCATCAAGTGCCACTCGGTGAACAAGCCGCGCACGGCGGGCGAGAAGGTGCACCAGCCGGTGGCGAAGGGCGCCTGCAAGTCCTGCCACTCACCGCACGGATCCGACCAGGCCAAGCTGCTCATCGATGCTCCGGACCGCCTCTGTGTCAGCTGTCACCCGGCGGTGGCGAAGGTCGCCCAGCTCGCGCACGGCCACGCGCCGGTCGCCAAGGGTGAGTGCGGCGTCTGTCATGAACCGCACCGCGGCACCGGCGTGGGCATGCTCAAGAAGACCCCCGTCCAGTTGTGCGCCGGCTGCCACCAGGACGTCTCCAAGCGCATCGCCGAGGGCAACGCGCACGCGCCGGCCGCTCGCGGCCAGTGCCTCACCTGCCACGCGAGCCACGGCTCCGAGCGCCCGGGCATGACCCGTCGCGCCGGCGCCGCGCTCTGCACGTCGTGTCACGACTCCAAGAAGCTCGCGGCGGTCGCCGGGCACGCCGGCATGGAGATCGCGACCACCAACTGCAGCAGCTGTCACGACCCGCACGCGCAGCCCAAGGGCCAGCGCGGACTGCTGCTGCCGGGCAAGCACATTCCGTTCGTGCGCGGCGAGTGCACGGCCTGCCACACGTCCAAGGGAAGCGCCAAGCTCAAGAAGACGGGCGCCGACCTGTGCATCAGCTGTCACCCGAAGGGCGGCTGGGCCGGGCGCAAGAGCACGCACGCGCCGGTCACGTCGGCCAAGCAGTGTCTGTCCTGCCACGGCCCGCACGGCGGCGCGGGGCCGTCGTCACTGCGCGCGGTGGGAGACGGGCTGTGCTTCGAGTGCCACGAGAAGAAGAAGTTCGAGGGCGCGGTGGTGCACTCGGCCATGAAGCGCGGCTGTGTCGCCTGCCACGACCCGCACGGTTCGGATGGGCCCAAGCTGGGCAAGGCCAACACCATCGCGGACGGCTGTCGCAAGTGCCACGCGGACACGTCGAAGCACTTCCACAAGCCGACGAGCGACAAGCCCGGTCCGGACGGCCTGCCGCTGACGTGCACGAGCTGTCACTCGCCGCATGCGGCTCCGTTCGCCGGATTGCTCCGCAATGACCCGAAGCGCGACCTGTGCGTGCAGTGCCACGACGCCAACATGGCTCCCGGCGAAGGCGGCGGGCACGGGCCGAAGTAGACGCGACAGCAACACCGCCGCCTCGAAGTCCGTGGGCGCCGGGAGAGAAGTTCGAAGAAGTAAGTGGTGCGCGGGAGCAGGGGCTCCCGCGCAGCGTCGGCCCGCCGGGCGGACGAGATGAGGGAGAGGGGTAGCGGGATGGCGGATCGCACGGAAGCTCCGGGCGGCTCGGCGCGTCGCATGCGCCAGGCCGCCATGTCGGTGATACAGGTCCTCATGTTGACGCTGGCGCCGCTCACGGCCGCCGCTGCTGCCGGCCCGAGCGACGCGGACTGCCTGATGTGCCACAAGAACAGCTCGCTGGCCCGCGACATGGGCCGGTCGGGCTCGCTCACCGTGGACGCCGCCGCGCTGGCGCACACGGGCCACGGCAAGCTGGCCTGCATCGAGTGCCACAAGGGCACCACGCTGCGCCACCCGACCCAGTTGCCCGCGGTCGACTGCGTCGGCTGCCACAAGGGCACGGCCGACTCGCTGTCGGTCGGCGCGCATCGCCGGGTGGGAGGCAAGGGGGCGAGCGTCGACGCGGCCTGCCGTGCCTGCCACGGCGGAGTGCACAAGGTCGCCGCCAAGGGGCGCGCGCTGTGCGAGCGATGCCACGAGAAGGCATCCAAGGACTACGCGACCAGCGTGCACGGGCTGGCGCGCCTGCACGGCGACGCCGACGCCTCCACGTGCCGCGACTGCCATGGCCACCCGCACGGCGTGCGATCCAAGGACGACCCCGAGTCCATGACGGGGCCCTTCCGGATCACCGAGACCTGCGCCAAGTGCCACGCCGACCGGCAGCTGATGGCCAAGCGCAAGATCACGATTCCCGAAGCCGTGCAGCTGTTCCGCAACAGCGCGCACGGCCGTTCCAAGAAGGAAGGCGCCGCGCGCTGCAACGACTGTCACGAGTCGCACGACCTCAAGCGCGCCAACGATCCCACGTCGTCCATCTACCGCGGCAACATCCCCGCCACCTGCGGCAAGTGCCACCGCAAGGAGGCCGCCCGCTACGCCAAGGGCGTTCACGGCCAGGCGCTGGTCCGCGGCGTCACGGCGACGCCCGTCTGCACGGACTGCCACGGCGAGCACATGATCCGCGGGCCGCACGCCAACGGCTCGCCCGTCGCCGCAGCCAACGTGAGCGAGACCTGCTCGCGCTGCCACGAGGCGACCGGTATCCGCGAGACGTTCGGCCTGCCCGCCGGCCGGTTGTCCAGCTATCGCGACAGCTTCCACGGACTTGCCGCGCGCGGCGGATCACCGGTGGTCGCGAACTGCGCCAGCTGCCACGGCTATCACGACATCCTGCCGTCCACTGATCCCGCCTCGCTGGTCTCCCCTCAGCGCGTGGGAGAGACCTGCGGCAAGTGCCATCCGGGCGCCGGCACCAAGTTCAAGATCAGCGCCGTGCACGTCACGATGGCCACGGAAAGCCAGCCGGTCCCCTACTGGACGCGCATCGTCTACCTGTTCCTCATCGCCGGCACGATCGGGTTCATGGCGCTGCACCAGGGGCTCGACTTCGTTCGCAAGATCGGCGCGAGCTTCTCCGCCCACCTGGGGCAGGCGCCCTCGCACGGGCATGCGGCCACGCGGTGGTTCGAGCGCATGACGGTCGCCGAGCGCATCCAGCACTTCCTGCTGGCGGTGAGCTTCTTCACGCTCGTCTACACGGGCTTCGCGCTCAAGTTCCCCGAGAACATCCTGTTCCACTGGATGACCCAGCTCGAGGGCGGCTACTCGTGGCGCGCGCTCGTTCACCGCATCGCGGCGGTCGCGATGGTTGCGGTGTCGCTCTTCCACGTCGCCTACCTGTTCACCCCGCGCGGCCGCAAGCTGGTCATGGACCTGTTCCCGCAGCCCAAGGACGCGCTCGACCTGGTGCAGCAGATGCTCTACCTGGTGGGGCTGCGCCGCACCCCGGCCCGCTTCGACCGCTTCGGGTACATCGAGAAGGCCGAGTACTGGGCGCTCATCTGGGGCACGGTCGTGATGACGCTCACCGGGTTCATCCTGTGGTTCGAGAACTCGTCGCTGCGCGAGCTGCCCAAGTGGATGATCGATCTCTCCACGGTGGTGCACTACTACGAGGCATGGCTCGCCTTCCTCGCGATCGTCGTGTGGCACCTCTACATGAACATCGTGAACCCGGACGTCTACCCCATGAACTGGACGTGGCTCACCGGGCGCATCTCGGACGCACAGATGCGGCACGAGCACATCATCGAGTACGAGCGCATCCTCGAGGCCGAGCTGAAGGCCGAGCTGAAGGCCGAGGCGAAGGACGAGACCGCGCCGGCCGAGCCCGGGGCGCGCGAGGGCGGGCCGGGAGTTCACGAATAGGCCCGATCGGAATAGGATGCGGCCGGTTCGGGGTTCGACTCCGGGCTGGCCGCGTCGCAAGCAGTGATCACGAAGGGGAGGCCGCATGGCCGACGGAGCAGGACGTTCGGATGACCAGCCGGGCGCAGAAGGTGGAACGGACCGCCGGGGCTTCCTCAAGACGCTGTCGGGCGCCTTCCTGAGCCTGTGGGCTCTCGGTGGCGCCGGCGCGATCGCAGCCTACATGCGGGCGCCCGAGCACAACGAGTCCTCCAACGAGCGCGTGGTGCGCATCGGCCGGCTCGAAGACCTCCGCATCGGCGAGGCCCGCCTGGTCCGCCACGGAGTGTCGCCCTTCTTCGTCATCCGCACCGGCGCCGAACACGTGATCGCCCTGTCCGCCGTCTGCACGCACGTCCGCTGCATCCTCGCGTACGACCACGAGCGCCGCGGGCTCATCTGTCCCTGCCACGACGGGCGCTTCGACCTGAACGGCAACGTCGTTTCGGGTCCGCCTCCGCGCGCGCTGCCCACCTACGAAGTATCCACGCGAGCCGGGGAGGTCTTCGTCCGCGTATGAGCACGCTCGCGAGTGAAACACCCGCCCGTACCCGCCGGGACCGCGCCGTGGACTGGATCGACGCCCGGATCAACCTGTCCGAGCTGTTCTCGTTCCTGACGCACTTCGGCCTCATTTACACGCCCGTCGACACCAGGCGCCCGCTGCGTGACGTCCTCGAGCAGATCCGCACCACGCCGCTCGAGTCGTACGCGCGCTGGCCGCACATCCTGGGCCTGCTGACCGCGCTGCTGTTCGCACTCGAAGCCGTCAGCGGCATCCTTCTGGCGTTCTACTACCAGCCCACCGCGCTCGGCGCCTACGACAGCACGCGCTCGATCGTTCGTGACGTGATGCTCGGCTGGCTCGTGCACCACGTGCACATGTGGGGCTCGTGGCTGCTGGTCGCGGTCGTACTCGTCAGGATGATCCGGCTGTTCTGGGACGGCCTCTACCAGGCGCCGCGCGAGCTGCTGTGGTTCTCCGCGGTGGCGCTCGCGTGGCTGGTGATCCAGCTCGACTTCACCGGGCTGCTGCTGCCCTGGGACGAGCAGTCCTACTGGTCGGCGGTCCGCGGGCTCGAAATCGTGTGGGCGCTGCCGATCGTCGGCCCGATGCTCTCGGCGCTGGTCGGCGGCCGCACCATGAGCGAGGACGTGCTCAACCGTTTCTACGTGCTGCACATCATCGTGCTCCCGGTCCTGTACCTGGCGTTCGTCTACCTGACCTTCGCGACCATGCGCCGTGTGGGGCTGAGCCGCGTCGGTGGTGTGGCGCCCAAGCTGACCACGTTCCGCCGGCACGCCAGCGACCTCGTCATCATCACGCTGCTGCTGTTCGCGGGGCTGGTCACGCTCTCCACGCTGATGCCGTTCCAGTTCCACGGCCCGGCCGATCCGTACCGGACGCCCAAGGGCACGCTGCCGCCCTGGTACATGCTGGCGCCCTATGCGCTGTTCCAGTTGCCGCTGCCCCGGTGGATTCCGGGTCTCGCGCTGGTGGGCACCGCGTTCACGCTTCCGTTCCTGCCCGCGATCGTCCGCGCCGCGGGCAATCGCCTCGACGACAAGCGCCTGCGCATGGCGGGACTCGCGGTCTTCGGACTCTGGCTCGTGCTCTCCGTTCTGGGCGCGTTCGTGGATCGCCGATGAGCGCTCACGCGAAGGAAAAGGGGATGGGCCTCTGGCGCCGCGCGACCGCGCTGACGCTCCTGTTGTTGCCGCTCGCGTTCCTGCTGGCTTCCGGCGCGTTCGCCGCTGCCCGCAAGACCGGTGACGGCAAGGTGACCAAGGCTTCCGGGCGCTGCGGCTCGTGCCATCCGGACGAGCGCGTCGCGTTCGAGAAGAGCCGGCACGCGGGCGAGGACATGCACTGCACGTCCTGCCACGGCGGCAACGACCAGAGCCTAGACGAGGCCGGCGCGCACCAGGGCAACGGCTGGCGGGGCAAGATCACGCGCGCGCAGGACCCGGCCATGTGCGCCTCGTGCCACGCGGACGAAAAGGTCATGCAGCCCTACGACCTGCCCGTGGACCAGTACTCGCAGTACCAGACGAGCGGGCACGGCAAGCTGCTCGCCAAGGGCGACGGCAAGGTCGCGGTGTGCTCGGACTGTCATGGCGCGCACGACGTGCTCAGCGCCCACGATCCGGCCAGCCGCACGTACGTCACCAACATCCCGCGCACCTGCGGCACCTGCCACGGCGACACGACGCTCGTCCGCGAGCGCAAGATGAAGGACACGTACCACGAGTACCTCGGCAGCGTTCACGCCAAGTCGCTGTTCGACAAGGGCAACCTCAAGGCCCCGACGTGCGTCAGCTGCCACGGCGTGCACGGCGCCGCGCCTTCCGACATCGGCAACGTGAACAAGGTGTGCGGCCGCTGCCACACCGCCGAGCGGCGCTACTTCAAGTCCGGCCCGCACGCGGCCGCCATGGCCGCCGAGCAGATGGCCGAGTGCAGCTCCTGCCACGGCGACCACGGCATCGCGCCCAGCGAGACCGCGCGGCTGGCGTCGAGCTGCGTGAAGTGCCACGACAAGGGCAGCAAGGACGAAGTGCTCGGAGCCACGCTGCTGGCCGACTACCAGTCCGCCGCCGAGGCCATCGAGAAGGCCGAGAAGGTCGTGGCCCGGGCGGACGCCGTGCCGATCCAGACCGAGGACTACAAGGCTCGCATCGAGGAAGCCCACACGTACCTGTTCGAGGCGCTGACGGCCGCGCACGCGGTGAGCCCCGAAGCCATGAGCGGCTACACCACGCGCGCGCGCTCGGTGGGTGAGGAGATCCAGGAGGAACTCGGCAGCAAGCTGCAGAACATCACCGTCGAGAAGCTCTTCCTGCTCGTGTTCTGGTTCTACGTCATCGTCACGATCGGGATCATCCGCCGCTTCCGTGATGCCGGTCCGCGGGCGGTGAAGTAGGTGCCGCGTATTCCCGGATTCGGTCCCGGCTCGCCGCTCGCGCGAGGGATGGCCGGCTTGGCCGGCCGGTTCCCCGCGCTGCAGCGATTCCAGACGCTGCGCTCGTTCGTGCCCATCCTGATCGGCATGGCGATCGTGGGCCTGCTCGCGTTCGTGCAGGTGTCGTCGACGCCGCAGTTCTGCGGCACGTGTCACATCATGAAGCCGTACTACAAGTCCTGGGAGAACTCCGCGCACAATAAGATCGCCTGCGTGGAATGCCACATCTCGCCCGGGCTGACGGCCGAGGTGCGCAAGAAGTTCGAGGCGCTGTCCATGGTGGCCAAGTACTTCACCGCGACCTACGGCACCAAGCCGTGGGCCGAGGTGGACGACGCGGCCTGCCTGCGCTGCCACGAGCGCCGCCTGCTCGACGGACGGGTCGAGTTCGAGGGCGTGGCGTTCGACCACCGCCCTCACCTCACCGAGAGCCGTCGCGGGCTCAAGCTGCGCTGCACGTCGTGCCACTCGCAGATCGTTCAGGGCATTCATCTCACCGTCACCACGTCCACCTGCGCGCTCTGTCACTTCAAGGGACAGGAGCCCAACGCGGGGCTGGGCGAGTGCCGCGGCTGTCACGAAGTGCCGCAGCGCGTCCAGCTGGCCGACGCCACGAGCTTCGATCACAGCGAAGTCTCGCGGCGCGACATGAACTGCGTCTCCTGCCACGAGGGCATCGTGCGCGGAACGGGCGACGTCGCGCGCGAGCGCTGCCTGGGCTGCCACAACCAGCCCGACCGGCTCGAGAAGTTCGGCGACAAGCTGTTCCTGCACCGCATGCACGTGAGCGAGCACAAGATCGACTGCCAGGACTGCCACTCGCCGATCGAGCACGGTATCGTGCCCCGGCTGGCGCCTCCCGACTCCGTTCTCGCGGCGGAAGTGAAGAGCGCGCACGGAGACACGACGCTGGCTTCCGTGGCGCCGCGCGGTGGCGAGGGCTTCCTCGAAAAGCACCAGCAGCGCAAGGGCATGCCGCACGCCGAGGACCTCATGCCCGACCTGCCGCAGTCCACGGGCTCGCACGCGGTCAACCCCTGCGAGTCCTGCCACGGCTCCGGCCACAACCCGCAGCAGCAGCTCTACGCGGGCAAGGGCGCGCGCGGCGTGCCCGACATGCCCAGCACGATGTACGCGACGGGCGTGCGCTGCCAGGGTTGCCACGACCCCGCGTTCAGCGATGTCGCGGCCGCTTCGCTGGGAGTCGGCGGGCCCGAGGGGCCGCGCACCGTGAAGGCCGGCGTGGTGTCCTGCATGTCGTGCCACGGCCCGGGCTACAAGCGGATCTACGAAGGCTGGAAGCAAGCCGTGGACGCGCGCACCGAGGGCATGAAGCGGCTCATGGAGGCCAACGCCGGCGTCATGGGCGTGGAGGCTCCGCAGGCGTGGGACGACGCCCGCCACAACTTCCTGCTCGTCAGCCGCGGCAAGGGTGTCCACAACGTGACCTACGCGTACGCCGTGCTCGACAAGGCCTGGCAGCAGCTCAACGAGGCGCGCGCCGGACGCGGGCTGCCGGCGGCCGCCCGTCCGTGGGCGAGCGTGTCGAACAGCCCGTGCATGTCCTGCCACACCGGAATCGAGCGGCAGTCCGGCACGTTCGGCGGGCGGCGCTTCTCGCACGGCCCGCACCTGGGCGATGCCAAGCTGGACTGCGAGAAGTGCCACCGGAAGCACTCCGAGCGTCCCGAGGTCGAGGTGGTGCGGTTCGGACCCGACGGCTGCACCACGTGCCACCATCGCGACCTGGGACCGGACAAGTTCAAGGACTGCTTCCGCTGCCATGGGGACGTGAACGAACGCACCGTGCGTGTCGCGCGCGGCGAGTTCTCGCACAAGCAGCATCGTGAGAACGGTGAAGAGTGCATCTCCTGCCACAAGTTCGAGAACGGCGACCCGCGCCCTCCGGCGCGCGCCTGCCAGGAATGTCACGACTGAGTGAGAGGGGTGGTTCCGTCATGAGCACTTCGAAGCCGAACGTTTCCGAGCACGAAGCCCGCGCGGTCGCCGAAGGGGCGCGTGAGACCACCTGGGAAGCGCCCTCTTTCGTGCGCGAGCTGTTCCTGGGCAAGCTCGACCTGGGGCTGATCCATCCCTGGCCCGAGCCGGAGGCCGAGGAGCAGAAGCGCGCCGAGGACTTCCTGGCGGTGCTCGAGAAGTTCGCGCGCGAAAAGGTGGACTCCGAGCGGATCGAGCGCGACGCGCGCATCCCCGAGGAGATCATCCAGGGGCTGCGCGACATCGGCGCGTTCGGCATCAAGATCCCGCGCGAGTACGGCGGCCTCGGGCTGTCGCAGTACACGTACTGCCGCGCCATGTCGCTGCTGTCCACGGTCAACTCGTCACTCGTGGCGCTGTTGTCCGCGCACCAGTCGATCGGAGTGCCCGGCCCGGTCAAGATGTTCGGCACCGACGAGCAGAAAAAGCGCTTCCTGCCGCGGCTCGCCAAGGGCGCCATCTCGGCCTTCGCGCTCACCGAGGACGAGGTGGGCTCCGACCCGGCGCGCATGACCACCACGGCCATGCCCACCGAGGACGGCTCCGCCTACATCCTGAACGGCTCCAAGTTGTGGATCACGAACGGTTCGGTCGCCGAGCTCATGGTGGTCATGGCGCGCACGCCGGGCAAGGACGGCAAGCCGGGCCCGATCAGCGCGTTCATCGTCGAGGTGAACTCGCCCGGGTTCGAGATCGTCGAACGGCTTTCGTTCATGGGACTGCGCGGCATCGAGAACGCCACGCTCAAGTTCACCGACGTGCGCGTGCCCCGCGAGAACCTGCTGTGGGGCGAGGGCAAGGGGCTCAAGCTCGCGCTCATCACGCTCAACACGGGCCGGCTGACGCTGCCCGCCACCATGGCGGCGCTGGGCAAGTGGTGCCTCGGCGTCTGCCGACACTGGGCCAACGCGCGCCAGCAGTGGGGCAAGAACGTCGGCAAGCACGACGCGATCGCGCAGATGCTCGCCAAGATGGCGGCCGACACGTACGCCATGGAAGCCGTCGGGGACCTGGGCTGCCTGCTCGCGGACCGCGGCAAGTCGGACATCCGGCTCGAGGCCGCGATCGGCAAGCTGTGGAACACCGACCTGGCCTGGCTGCTGTGCGATGACGCCATGCAGATCCGCGGCGGCCGCGGCTACGAGACCGCGCCCAGCCTGGCGCTGCGCGGCGAGCCGCCCATTCCGCTCGAGCGCGCCATGCGCGACCTGCGCATCAACCGCATCTTCGAGGGCTCCAACCAGGTGATGCGGCTGTTCATCGCGCGCGAGGCGCTCGACGTCCATCTCAAGGTGGCCGGCGACGTGGTCATGCCCAACGTGCCGATGGACAAGCGGCTCGCCGGGCTCGTGCGCTCGGGGCTCTTCTACGCCGGCTGGTATCCGTCGCGCTGGCTCGGCTGGGGGCGCTGGCCGCAGTACGCCGAGTTCGGGCGCCTGGCCGATCACGTCCGCTGGGTCGAACGCATGTCGCGCCGGCTGTCGCGCCAGATCTTCCATCTCATGGTGGGCTACGGCCCGGCGCTCGAGCGCCGGCAGTCGCAGCTGTTCCGGGCGGTGGACGTGGGCGCCGAGCTGTTCGCGATGATCGCCACCTGCTGCCGCGCTCAGCGCGACACCAAGAAGGGCATCGGCGACGGCGGAGCGATCAACCTGGCCGACACGTTCTGCAAGGCGTCCCGCCGCCGCATCGAGGCGCTGTTCGCGGCGATCGAGTCCAACGACGACGTGTCGAACTACGAAGTGTCCAAGGGCATCCTCGGCGGGCGCTACGCGTGGCTCGAGGACGGCGTCGTGGCCGCGCCGTACGAGAAGCCGGACGACCGGGTGGCGCGCGGCAAGTAGGCATTCCAACCCGGCGCCCCGGCGGCGTGTCTGAATGGCGGGGCCGTCCGGCCCCGCCTTTCTTCGGTACGCCCAGCATGGGCGCTGACTTGGAGGTGGAAGTCCTCCGAGGACTTGGTCACAGGGACTCAAGCGAACCGCAAGGGCGTGACCGCGAGGGAGCGTCTGGAGGAAGCGGGGAACGAACCGA
>JADLGX010000556.1 GCA_020849095.1 Candidatus Eiseniibacteriota bacterium | reverse complement strand
TCCGAGGTGGGGATCATCAAGGGCACGCTGCCGTACATGAGCCCCGAGCAGGCGCGCGGCAACTCCGACGAGATCGACCTGCGCTCGGACGTGTACGCGCTGGGCGTGATCCTGTACGAGATGCTCACGGGCGCGCGGCCGTACGACCTCGAGCGCGTGTCCATCATGGAATCCGCGCGCGTCATCTGCGAACAGCCGCCGCTGTCGCTCAAGCGTTCGTGGAAGCAGGGCCGGGCGCCCGACGTGGATCTGGAGACCATCGCCGGCAAGGCGCTGGAGAAGGAGCCCGACCGGCGCTACAGCAGCGCCGCGGCGCTGAGCGAGGACATCGGGCGCTACCTGGACTCGCGCCCCATCCTGGCGCGCGCGCCCAGCGCGATCTACCAGCTGCAGAAGTTCGCCCGGCGCAACCGCGGGCTCGTCGTGGGCGCGGTCGCCACCGCCGTGGCGCTGCTGGCGGGCATCGTGGTGTCCACCACCTTCGGCATTCGCGAGGCGCGGCAGCGCCAGGCGGCCGAACAGGCCCAGCAGGACACGCAGGCCGTCGTGGACTTCCAGGCCGGCATGCTGGGCGGGATCGACGCGCAGAAGATGGGGCGCGACCTGGCCGACGACCTGGCCATGCGATTCGCGGCCGGGCGCGCCGAGCAGGGCGCGAACCCCGCGCAGGTGCAGGCGGCGCTGCGTGCGTTTCGCGCGCAGCTGTCCGAGATCAACTCCACCGACGCGGCGCTGCAGGTGCTCGACGCCAGCATCCTGACGCGCGCGATCGAGGCCGCCAACACGCAGTTCGCCAGCCGGCCGCGGGTGCGCGCGCAGCTGTTGCAGTCCATCGGCGACACGTATTTCAAGATCGGGCTGTACGACAAGGCCGAGCCGCCCATGCTGGCCGCGCGCGCCATCTACGACAGCCTGCTCGGGCCCACGGCGCTGCCCACGCTGGGCGTGCTCAACTCGCTGGGCGGGCTGTACGCCAACCAGAGCCGCGTGGCCGAGGCCGAGTCGCTGTTCACGCTGGTGCTGCGCGAACGCCAGAAGCAGCTGGGCCTGCGCGCGCACGACACGATCGGCTCGATGGACGCGCTCGCCATGCTGTACACCGACATGCAGCGCTTTGCCGAGGCCGAGAGCCTGGGCGCCATCGCGCTGCGCGAGTGCCTGCTCTTCAAGGGCGAGGACGACCGGTACACGCTGACGGTGATGGCCAACTACGCGTGGGCGCTGACGCAGGACGGCAAGTTCGCGCAGGCCGAGTCGCTGGCGGTGAAGGCGCTGGCCGGGCGGCGCAAAGTGCTGGGCAACGAGCACTCCGAAACCATGACGTCGGTGAACAACCTGGGCGTGCTGTACCGGCAGATGGGCCGCGACGACGAGGCCGAGCCGCTGTTTCGCGAGGACTACGAGATGTCGCGCCGCCTGCTGGGCGACGACCATCCCGACCTGCTGGTGACCATGACCAACCTGGGGCGGCTCTTCACGGCGCGAGGCAAGTTCGCCGAGGCCGAGTCGCTGCTGGCCAGGACCGTCGCCACGTCCAAGCGCGTCATGCCGCCCGGGTTCTTCGGCACCGGCATATCGCTGCTGAGCTACGCCGACGCGCTGGTGGGGATGGGCCGCTATCGTGACGCCGAAGCGCCGTTTCTCGAGGGGCACGGCATCCTGCTGGCGCTGACCGGCCCGGAGGATCGTGGCGTGCAGCACGCGACGCGCGCGCTGGTGACCGTGTACGAAAAGACCGGCCGCGCGGCCGAAGCGGCCCAGTGGCGCGCGAAGGTGATTCCGCCGGGGGAGTGAGGCGGGGATTCAGCCCTGCGTGCGCGATCACCAGCCCTCGGGCTTCCGAATGATCTCTCCGTCATGGGTGACGACGGGGTTCGGCAGTTGGTGGTTCGCGTACTGGCCGGCGCCGATTCGGAAGTGACCGGACGCCACCTGCCGAAGCTCGTCGCTCACCCGGTCGAACGGGAAGCAGACGAATACCCGGCCTGACGGAAACACGTCCAGCGCCGCGCGCACTGCCGGAACCTGATCGCTGTCTCCCGTGATGATCACCGCGACGTCACATTCGTCCCGCGCAAACTTCTGCATCAGCGAGACGCCGATCGCGACGTCGGTTTCCTTTTCCTCGTGGCGGGGCACCTTCGTGCCGCACTCCGGGCACCGAAGCGTCGCGCGCTTGAAGTGCCCCAGCTGGATTCGGATTCCGCTGTCGCGAAGGCACTCCATGTACAGGCGATGCCGTTTCGTAGTGGCCGGACTCTTACCGTCCAGGTGGTGCGCGAGCGCCGAGAAGTACGTCACCTCGACGAGTTCGGCTCCACCTCCGATGCGATACAGGAACGACGAGCAGAGCGCGCGCAGGTCGAGCCATCGAGTGCCGGCGCCGCCGAGGGCGTCGCGGGCCGCGAGAAGGGAGTGGTAAAGGTTGAACCCATCCACCAGGAACGCTGTTCTCGTCATGGCCTGAACAGCGGGGGCGGGAAAAGAAAAACCCCCGGGTCGCAACCCGGGGGGGGCCGTGGAGTCGAGGCTCCATCGGTGGGGATCGCCGCCATTATCGGAACGGCACCAAGCACGGTCAACGGGAATCTCGCCCTCGGTCGCCGATCGCGCGTCAGAACTTCAGCGCCTCCTCGAGCAGCGACATCATCGCCGCCGGGAACACTCCGCCCGCTTCGAGCGTCGCGCGCGAGTCGCGGAGCAGCGTGGCGATTTCGGCGCGCGCCTTGGGCAGGCGCGGCGCGCCCTCGGGCGACTGGCGAACGCGCGCGGAAGCCGTGCGCTCGAGCAGCGCTTCCAACTCGGCGGTGCCGCGCGCGGCGATCATCGCCTGCGTGACGCCGGCCAGCAGCAGGTGCGGATGTGCCGAGCCGTCGGGCAGGCGGAACTCGATCGTCGGCGCGCTCACCAGCCGGCCGTCGGGCGCCTTGGCCACGATGGGCAGGCGCACCAGCGCGTGGCGGTCGAACTCGCCCCACGCCATGGAAGTGGGCGCTTCCTTGCCCTGCGTGAGCCGCACGAACGAACCCTCGACGCGATTGCCGAACGCCATGAGCGCGCCGCCGTGCTGCACGAGTCCTGCAATCAGCCAGCGCGCGGGGTCGCTCAGCGCGCCCGTCGCGTCGCGTCCCGCCATGTGGCGGCCGGACACGATGGGCGAGAAGTGAAAGTGCAGCCCCGAGCCCGCGTGCCCCTTGCGCATGATGGGATCGAAGCTGGCGCGCATGCCCGCCTGGTGCGCCAGGTTGCGCAGCACCCACTGCGTCAGCACCACGCCGTCGGCCGCGTCGGGCAGGGGAGCGAGCGCCATTTCGAT
>JADLGX010000555.1 GCA_020849095.1 Candidatus Eiseniibacteriota bacterium | reverse complement strand
CTGGGCTCGCAGCGCGGCAAGTTCGTGGTGATGCGATGAACGCGGCGGCGAAGCGCGCGCGCGCATGGCTCGTCGCGATCGGCGCGGCGGGCGCGATCGTGCTGGCGGCCGGCTGCGGCGAAAAGGCCTCGCCCGTGGCGCCGCGCACCAACACGCCGCCGGCGGTGGTGTCGCTGTTTCCGCTGCCGCGCGCGACGCTGGTGCCCTACTTCACCCAGATCTACGCCCAGTTCGACCACGCGCTCGATCCCGGCACCGTGGACACCACGACCGTGTTCCTCAAGGTGGACACGCGCCGGCTGCCGGTTCGCGTCGAGTACATCCGCACCGTGAACCGCATCCAGATCACGCCGCGCGCCGAGCTGGAGCTGAACCGCACCTACACCGTCGAGATCCTCGGGCGCCTGAAGACGGCCGACGGGGATTCGCTCGGGCAGAAGCTGGTCTGGCAGTTCACCACCAACAGCCTGCGACGCATGTATGCGGTCACCCCCGCGCCGGGCGCCCTCGAGGGTCCGCACACGCTGCTGTCGTGGGGAGGCAACGGCGGAGCGCAGAACTCGATCGTGTACGACGTCTATGCCGCGACGGACTCCGCCGCCGTGCGCAACCGCACCGTTCCCATGCTGCAGAGCGGCGTCTACGTGAACTGCCTGCCGCGCCAGAGCTGGCCGGCCGGGGCGACGGTGTACTGGTCGGTGAGCGCGCACCACCTGGCGACCGGCGAGCGGCTCGAGGGCCCGGTGAGCAGCTTCCGCGTGTATCCCGCGGACACGCCGATCGACAGTGTCGAGATCCTGCTGCAGGAGTACGGCGGGGTCGGGCAGGGCTCGTCGCTCCAGTACTGCACCCAGAACACCCTTCGCACCGGGGCCACGTTCAACAGCAGCATCCGCTGGGCGCTGAACGGCGACCGGCCCGACCTGCGGGTCGCGGACGCCCGCATCCTCATGATGGCCAATCCGCAGAGCGCTTCTTCGACGGGACTGTCCGCCACGCAGTTCTGGTACGCGCAGAACACCTGGGCGAGCTGCTTCATGTCGGCCACCGGAGCGCCGTTCACCGAGCTGAACGGCTACCTGGCGACAGGCGTGCCGCAGGGGCTGCAGGTCACGTTCCGCTCGCCCGCGCTGGCGGCGTTCGTCGAAGCGGCCGGCCGGTACGGCGGCTGGCACGGGCTGCTGCTGCGCGGCCCGCAGGGCACGACGATCTGGGACGTCAACTCGTTCACCGTCCCGCGGCCCAGCATGATGGTCTACTTCTATCGCCCCCCGACCCCTTCCACCGACGCCAGATGACAAGCGAGCGTGAGGATTGCCTCCCGCGGGCGATTCGCGCTTGACCACCACAGGCGTGAAGCCGGAAAACTCCGCCACCATGACCCCACGAACTCCCGCCCGTCTCGCCGCACCGTTCCTGCTCGTCGCCGCTCTCGTGGCCGGCGCCGTTTTCGTGCGCCCGGCTCCGGCCCAGACGATCAAGCCGTGGGCGCCGGCCAGCGACACGCTTCTGCAGCTCGCGTCCAACGCGCGCGTGCGCTTCCAGAAGCAGCTGGGGGACAGCGCGACGGGCGGCAACTACGAGGCGTACGACCTCGTGTCGCAGGCGGCGCGCCGGCTGTTGCGCGCGCTGGGCCGCGACAACGTGCGGCAGGCGCACGCGATCGAGGGAACGCTCGATTCGCTCGGGCTCGACACCGAAGTCGCGTACGACCCGCTGTCGCCCACCACGGTGTTCCTGCTCGTGCGCAACCCGTTCCGGCCCGGCTCCGACGCCATCGGTTACCTGTACTGGTACCGCGGCAACGACCTTCGCGTGCAGGGCGTGGGGTTCCCGCCCAGCATCAACCCGCGCCTGCGCGTGTGGTGGACCGGGAAGCAGGACGCGCCGTACGAAGCCGGCGTGCTGTTCGACATCAAGCGCGGCGTCCGCCAGCCCGCGCTCAAGCTGTTCCGCATGACGAGCACCGGGCACTTCTGGAACCTGATCCAGTACGAGGGCAAGGGACCGCACTTCGAGGTCAACTCCGAAGCCCAGTTCGCGGACATCAACCGCGACGGCCTGCCCGAACTGCTCGTGTTCTCGCGGCTGCAGCCCGACTCGACGCTCGAGGTGGCGCCCGGCGCGCCGGGGCTGGTCAACGAACTCGTGTACACCGAACGCTCCGAAGGGTTCGTGCTGCACGACCTGCGCACGCTGCCGGGGCCGGTGCACACGCTGTTCCTGTTCGGCGACCTGCTCGCCAAGCGCCAGCACGAGCGCGCGCGCCAGCTGCTGCTCAAGCCCGAGAAGCTGACCGAGGCCATCACGCGCGGCTGGGGCAACGACTCGGGGCGCGGCGCGTGGCTGGTCGAGTACGCCGAACCCAACCAGGCCTGGCCCGAGTGGCTCGCGCTCAAGGTGCGCGAGAAGGGAGGCTCCAAGCGCTGGATCTTCCACTTCACCATTCGCGACGGCCGCTGGATCATCCGCGACTGGCTGCCGGTCGTGGACTCGCGCCCGGGCGCCACGCCCGCGCCGGCCGCGCGTGACACTTCGCGCGCGCGCCGCGGGAAGCCGCGCCAGTGAGACGCCCCGCCCTGCTCCTGGCCTGCGTGGCGGCGCTGCTGGCCGCCGGCTGCGATCGCCGTCCCACGCTCATGCCGGCGTCGGCGGACTCCACCGCGGTCGCGCCCGACTCGTTCAGCGTGCAGGCGCGCCGCGCGGCCGACGCGTGGGAGGCGGGCGACGACGGCGCCGCGGCCTCGGCCAGCGCGCTGCTCGCTCGCGAGGCGCTGGATTCGCGCCCCAACGCGCCGTGGGCCGAACGAGTGCGCGGCGTGCTCGATTCGCTCGGCATCGGCGCCGAGGTCTCGGGCGGCAACGCGGCCACCGTGGTCAACCTGTTCTCCCGCGTCCGCCCCGACGGCGACGCGTGGCCCTACCTGTTCTGGCGCGAGCAGGGCGCCGTGCGCTCGCAGGCTCTCGAGACGCGCGGGCTTCACCTGTCTTCGGTCGCCACGCTGGGCATGGGCGACGACTCCGAGCCCAACGACTCCGCGCAGGTCGCCGTGCTGTGGGACCGCCGCGTGGGCGCCGGCGCGCAGCCGCAGCTCGCGGTCTG
>JADLGX010000554.1 GCA_020849095.1 Candidatus Eiseniibacteriota bacterium | reverse complement strand
TCGGTTCGTTCCCCGCTTCCTCCAGACGCTCCCTCGCGGTCACGCCCTTGCGGTTCGCTTGAGTCCCTGTGACCAAGTCCTCGGAGGACTTCCACCTCCAAGTCAGCGCCCATGCTGGGCGTACCGATCGTGAGGCGGAGCGGACAGCAGTCCGCTCCGCCTCTCTCTTGCCCGCCCCTGCGCCCGGGAACGCCGGCACCGATCGGGCCGGCGCCGCTTGACGCTCCGCGCGTCGCGCTCCCATTCTGCGCCCCATGCTCAACTGGATCTGGGCCGCACTGTTCCTGATCGCGTTCGTGACGGCCGTCGTCGCCGCCACGATCGGCGGCAGGCCGGACGTCCTCAAGGACGTCGTCTCCTCGCTCTTCGATTCCTCCAAGACCGGCTTCGAGATCGCCCTCGGTCTCACCGGCATCATGACGCTGTGGCTCGGACTCATGCGGATCGCCGAAAAGGGCGGGGTCACCGAGCTCATCGCGCGCATCGTCGGGCCGCTGTTCGCCCGGCTGTTCCCCGGCATTCCCAAGGGGCACGCCGCCTCCGGCGCCATCGTCATGAACCGCTCGGCCAACATGCTCGGGCTCGACAACGCCGCCACGCCGCTCGGCCTCAAGGCCATGAAGGAGCTGCACAGCCTCAACAAGACGCCCGATGTGGCGAGCGACGAGATGATCCTTTTCATGGTCATGAACGCCTCCTCGGTGACGCTCGTGCCCATCTCGATCATGACCTTCCGCGCGCAGCTGGGGGCGGCCAACCCGGCCGACGTGTTCGTGCCCATCCTGATCGCCACGTACATCAGCGACGTGTTCGGGCTGCTGCTGGTGGCCATGGTCCAGCGCATCAACATCTTCAACGGCGTCGTGCTGGGCTGGATCGGCGGGCTCACGGCGGCCATGGCGGCGCTCGTGTGGCACTTCTCGCGGCTCGATGCCGCCGCGGTGGCCATGCAGTCGGGCATTCTCGCCAACGCCATCCTGCTCGCGCTCATCAGCACGTTCCTGGTGGCCGGCGCGCTCAAGAAGATCCCGCTCTACGAAGTGTTCATCGACGGCGCCAAGGAAGGTTTCCAGGTCGCCATCGGCATCGTGCCCTACCTGGTCGCCATTCTGGTGGCCGTCGGGGCGCTGCGCGCCAGCGGCGCGCTCGATACCCTGCTCGGCGCGATCCGCGCGGGCGTGGGCCAGATGGCCATGGATGCGCGCTGGGTGGACGCGCTGCCGACCGCGCTCATCAAGCCATTCTCGGGCGGCGGCGCCCGCGGCATGATGGTCGAGACCATGAAGACCATGGGCGCCGACTCGTTCGCGGGACGTTTGAGCTGCGTGATCCAGGGAAGCACCGAGACCACGTTCTACGTGCTCGCCGTGTACTTCGGCTCCGTGGGCGTCAAGAAGACCCGGCACGCGCTGCCGTGCGCGCTGGCCACGGAACTGGTGGGCGTGCTGGCGGCGATCGCGGTGACCTACCTGTTCTTCGGTTAGTCGCGCGTCAGTGCCGTCAGGCGCGACGAGGGCGCGAGCGCGCCTTCGCCCTCCCACAGTTCGTGCACCACGTCGGCGTCGTCGATCCACAGCGTGAGTGCGCCCGCGTCCGGCGCGGCGGGATCGCGCCACTCGATGCGCTTGAGCGCGCGCGGGCCCAGCGCCGTGGCGCGCGTCTCGGCCGCCGTGCAGCGCAGTTCGTGCTGCCCCGGCTCGACCGCCATCCACGGCGGCCCCACCACCAGCGCCGGAAACACGTGCTCCGCTCCCGGCTCGAGCGCGAACCTTCGCAGCACCCACGACTGCAGCACGGGAGAGCCGAACACCACGTGCGAGCGCGCCGGGTAGTCGCCCTCCTGGGTGCGCGCGTTGTCGCCCACGGTCATGTTCACGCGCCACATGCCGCCGTCGGCGGCGTGCTTCGCGTGCACCGTCATGGCGCCTACCTGCCAGCGCACCTCGAGCGCCACGATGCGCTGGTCGGCGTCGGCCGCGGCACTCCACTCGATCACGCCGGGAATCGGATGCGGCGCGACCGTCTCCTGCCGCCCGCTCGCGCGTTCGGCGCCAGAAGGCTCGCGCTCGATCGTCCAAGTCTCGTGGCCGCAGGGCTGCGCGGCGAAGAACAGGTCGTGAGTACCGGATGTCGTCATGCCCGAAAGATAGCGTCTCGACGCGAGTGGCGGCGAGCCGCCTCATTCGAGGGCGCTTGCGCGACGAAGGCCGCGCACGCCAAACTGGCCGCATGCCGTACTCAGAAGACACCACACCGGAAGCACGGCAAGTGCTTCTCCAGAGCTATCGCGCCATGACGCCCGAGCGCCGAATCGAGATCGCGATGTGCGCGACCGAAGCGATGCGGGCGATGGTGCGTGCGGATATCGCTCACCAGCATCCGCACGCCAGTGAAGCGGAGCGCCATGTGCTCTTTCTTGAGCGCTGGCTGGGGGTCTCGCTCGCCCGCGAGGCGCTCGCGGCGCGCCCGCCTCGAACCGGGACGGATCACTCGTGAGCGAGGCGTTCGTCTTCATGGCGGCGCTGCAGGCGATCTTCGATCGCATGGGCGTCCCCTGCTGTCTGGGCGGCTCGTGGGCCAGCACTCTCGACGGGACTCCCCGCCAGACTCTCGACGTGGACTTCATCGTCGAACTCGATGAGACGCGTATCGCGCCGCTGGCTGCTGCGCTTCTCGAGGCCGGCTGGTACGTGAGCGAAAGCGCGATGCGTGAAGCCGTCCACGAACGCCGAGCCTTCAACATCATCGCGACCGACTTGGGCCTCAAGGCCGATTGTTTCGTCCGGGGAGATTCGGCGTTCGATCGCGAGGAGTTTTCGAGGCGCGCGAAGCGCCGGATCTCGGAATCACCGGCGCTGACCCTGCCCGTGAAGAGCGCGGAAGACTCCGTCCTGCGCAAACTGCTCTGGTTTCGGGAGACGAACGAAACGTCCGAAAGGCAGTGGCGCGATGTGGTCGGGGTGCTGTCCCTTCGGGCCGGCGCTCTCGACGACTCGTATCTGAATCGCTGGGCGGCTGAACTCGGGCTGCAGAGCCTGCTCGCACGGGCCCGCGCCGAAACGCTGCGTTAGCCTCTGACCCACCGCTTCAGGTCGCGGAACAGCTCCGGCATGTGCGCCCACGCGTACTCGGCGCGCATGCGAGCCAGGCGCGAGAGCGGCACCCACTCCGCGCTCGCGGCGTCGTCGGCGCCCACTGGGGTTCCGCGCCGCCAGCGGCCCACGAAGTACCAGTTCATCGTCGGGAACTTCCCGAAGCCCGGCAGGTCGTACGTGTCCCAGTAGAAGCCGAGCGGCTCCAGCCGGCCCACCGTGATGCCGGTCTCCTCGCGCAGCTCGCGCCGCGCGGCGCCTTCGATACTCTCGCCGGCCTCCATGAACCCGCCGGGCACGTCGAGGCAGCCCAGGCGCGGCGTGTGGCCGCGGCGCAGCAGCAGCACGTCGTCACCCTTCACCACCAGCACTCCGGCGGCCGGACGCGGGTAGTCGTAGAGCAGGTAGCGGCAGCGCGGGCAGGCGATGTGCCGCGGCCGCGTGGCGTTCGCGGGCAGCCTTCGCACCGGACGGCCGCAACGCAGGCACGGAAACGTCTTCGCGGGGGCAGCGGTCACTGCGCCTCCAGGGTGATCACGGCGGGCAGCGGCGTGTTGGCGCCCGGCGCGGTGGTTTCGCCCCGCTCGGGCCAGTGCCCGAAGCTGGCGTACCGAAAGCCGCGGCTCTGCACCACCAGCTCGGCCTCGAGCCCGCCGTCCATGGCCATGGCGTGCGTCAGCTCGAGCGGCGAGCGCATCAGCAGCGTGGCGAAGTCGGCGATCGTGTAGCCGCCCTCGCTCACGATGACCAGCAGCCGGCCCTCGCCGTCCTCGGCGACGGCCGTGCGGTTGGCGATGCGCGACGATTTGCGCACGCGCAGGCCGCCCGCGCGGTCGAACAGCATGAACGACTGCGCCACCTCGCTCCAGCCTTCGCGGCGCTCGAGCTTCTGCGTGGCCAGGTCGAGCACGTGCGCCTCGGAGTGCCCGCCGCGCGTGCGCGCCACGAGCGCCCCCTGGAACCCGGAGTGCCGTCGCGCGGACAGCGTGTCCCCGCCGCCCACGAGCAGTCCCATGTAGCTCCAGTCGGGGTAGTACTGCCCGGCGTTGAAGACCACCGTCGCCTGCGTCACGTCGTGCCAGCCCAGGATGCTCGGCGGCTTCGCGAGGTCGGTCTGCTTGAAGTGATGGGCGCGCAGCCGCACCCGGCGCGGGTCGGCGCGCAGCACGGCGATCGAGGAGGAGCCGAAGCGGCAGTACGGATCGCCCGAGATGGTGGTGAACTCGAGCCCCGGGCGAACGGCGCGCCAGCGTTCGGCGCGCGTGCCCTGCCACAGCACGAAGCCGGCGATCACCGCCACGAAGGGCAGGATCCAGCGCGCATGCAGCGCCTTGCCGCTCACGCCGCGCTCACGCGGTGCCGGCGTGGCGCTGGCGGGCCTCCTGCACCAGCAGGAGTTCGCGGATGTTCTCGAGCGTCAGCAGGCCCACGAGCCGGCCGCGCATCACCACGGGCAGCGCGCTCTGGCGCTGGGCGCTCATGCGCTGCAGCGCCGCGTCGAGCGGCATGGACGCCTCGATGGGCGAAACGTCGAGCCGCACCAGCCGGCCGACCGGGGACTCCGGCCCTTCGGTGCGCATGCCGCGCAGCAGGTCGTCGCGCGACAGCATGCCCAGGAACTGGCCGTCCTCGAGCACAGGAAAGTCCTGCTGCTCACCCGCCAGCAGCAGGTCCACGGCGTGCGACAGTTCGTGGCGCGTTTCGAGGCTCAGGAACGCGGTCACCATGGCGGCACTCACCGGCATGCCCGTGAGCGAGCTGCGCGTCTGCACCAGCGCGCGCTCCTCGCGCGCGGTCACGAACACGAACAGCGCGATCGCCACCAGCGCCACGCTGTGCCACACGAGTCCGCCCACCAGCGCGAACACCAGCGCGAATCCCTGGCCCACGATGGTGGCGTAGCGCGTGGCGCGCGCGAACGGCATGGTCATCGCCATCACCGCGCGCAGCACGCGGCCGCCGTCCATGGGGAACGCCGGGATCAGGTTGAAGAAGAACATGACCACGTTGGCCATGAACAGCGACTCGAAGAACTGTCCCGACGAGTAGGCGGCGAGGATGGCCTCGAGGCTCTCGTGGCGCGCGAGCAGCGGAATCGCGACCACCGTGGCGATCACCACGTTGACCGCCGGACCGGCCACCGCGATCAGCAGTTCCTGCGAGGGCTTCTCGGGCATGCGCTGCAGCCGCGCGATCCCGCCGATGCCCGTCATGATGATCTCGTGGGTCACGATGCCGAACCGGCGCGCCATGAGGGCGTGGCCGAGTTCGTGCAGCATGACGCTCGCGAAGATCAGCGCGACCAGCATGAGCAGTTGCAGCAGCTCGGCCGAGGTCTTGGGCTGCGACAGCGCGACCATGCCGACCAGCAGCAGCAGAAACGTGACGTGGACTTCGATCCGGATGCCGAGGATCGAGCCCAGGCGGAGCGACCAGCGCATTCGAGCAGTGCCTCCGTGGGTCGGGGGCGCAGTTTCGCACACGCGGCGCGAAACCGGGAAACGCGTGCTAACTCTCGCGCATGCGGTAGCCCACGCCGGGCTCGCTCACCAGCCAGCGCGGCCGCGACGGGTCCGCCTCGAGCTTCTGGCGCAGCTGGGCCATGTAGACCCGCGTGTAGTGGTGCTGCCCGGTGGCCTGCGGCCCCCACACCTCGCGCAGGATCTGCTCGTGCGTCAGCACGCGCCCGGCGTGGCGCGCGAGCAGCGCGACCAGCCGGTACTCGATCGGGGTCAGGCGCACCTCGCGCTCGCCCACCGAGACCCGGCGGTGTCCCAGGTCCACACGCAGCTCCTCCACCTGCACCACGCTGGATTCGCCGCCCTCGCCCACGCGCGTGCGGTGGCGAAGCGCCGCGCGGATGCGCGCGTGCAGCTCGCCCATGGCGAAAGGCTTGGTCACGTAGTCGTCGGCGCCGGCGTCGAGCGCGCGGATCTTGTCCTGCTCCTGCCCGCGCGCCGACAGCACGATCACCGGCACCTGCGACCACTCGCGCAGCCGGCGCACG